>DATGHB010000503.1:0-4443 GCA_035308265.1 Roseiarcus sp. | reverse complement strand
GCCGAACGGCGTCATGGACAGGATAAACGCCAGGAGCGCGGTGAAAGCAATCCAGATGACGAACGAGACCGGCAGCGGGCCGAGCGACAGATTGAGCATCTTCAGGCCATTCGGCACTTCCCCGCTGGGGACGCCCTGAGTGTAGGCGTTCTGCGCGCCGCGAATCAGCACCAGCATGCCGAGCGTCGCCACGAAAGGGGGGACGTTGCGTTTGGCGATCAGGAGTCCGTTCATGAGGCCGATCAGCGCGCCGAACCCTAGCGCGATCAGGAGGCCCGGCAAAATCAGGCTGTTCTGGCCGGCGCCCACCTGAGCGATGACGACCGACGTCAGCACGATCAGGCCGGTGACCGACAGGTCGAGACCGGCGACCAGCATGACCAGCGTCTGGCCGAGGGCGACCATGCCGAGCTGCGAGGCCGAGCGCAGAATCAGAAACAGGGACTCCGGCCGGTAGACTTCCGGCCGCACGACGAACGCGATGCCCATGAGCAGCGCCAGAGAGCAGTAGACGCCGTAGCGGCGGACCACCAGCCGGGGCGACCACGAAAGCGGCTGGGGGGAAACGGATTTTTGACCGGCGCTGCTCACGGAAACGCTCATCGCAAATGCGCCAGGCGCCGAAGGGCGGGCGCCCGGCCAGCAAACAATTATTTCCTGGTATATTTCCTGGCCCACTCGACGCCGTCCCAGGTGAGCATCTTGGTTGGGACGATCCTGATCAGGTAGCGCGGGCGGTCATAGGTCGGCACAAGATATTCCGGCCCGTGCTCGCCGAGGAAACGCACCGCCATCCGGTTGGCGACCTCCAGGCACTGACCCTGCATCGGCGCCGGGCCGAAAACGATCTCGGCTTTCCCCTGCGCCGTGATTCGCTTGTAGGTTCCGCTGTCCTCGGCGCACGAAATGCCGACATTCGGATTGTTCTTGATATGCGCGATCCAGGCGGCGCGCTCGCGCGGGACCACCAGGAAGGCTTCGCCGTCCCATTCCTGCCAGACCGGGGTCACGTAGGGCACGCCGTTCTCGTCGATCGTGGCGATCCGCGCGACCACCGGCCCGGCCAGAAATTCCTTGACCTCCGCGGGCGTGAGCTTGCGGTTCTTCCCCATCCATTCCGGGGTTTGCTTGTCCGTCATCTCACCCTCTTTTGTCAGAGTCCCGGTATCGCTCAGCTGGCGAGCCAGGGGACCGGCATCAAGAATCGCGTCATCGGCCCGCGGCGCCAAAGGCTCGGACATCAGCCAGCGCCGCCAGGGTTCGATCGTGCGCTTGCGCATCGCCCTCCGCGTGGACCGGCTGGATGCAGACGTGATTGGCGCCCGCTTCCAGATGCGCTCTCAGGCCGCGGGCGATCGTCGCCGCATCGCCGGAGAGCACCATCGCGTCGAGGAATCGGTCCGACCCGCCGCCAGCGAGTTCGGCCTCCGTGAAGCCGAGCCGCAGCCAGTTGTTGCGATAGTTGGGGAGCGTCATGTAGCGGTTCATCTCTCGCCGGGCGATGGCGCGCGCGGCGGCCCCGTCCGTCTCGAGGCAAACCTTCTGCTCGACCACGAGCAGCTTGCCAGGCAAGGCGGCCCGCGCCACGCGGGTATGTTCGGGCGTCACGTTATAGGGAACGGCGCCCGCCGTACGCTCCGCGGCGAGTTTCAGCATCAGCGGCCCCAGCGCCGCGATCACAACGGGCTCATTCCCGGCGTCCGACGGTTTTTCATAGAGGCCATCGAGATAGCGGCGCATGGCCGGGACGGGCTTCTCATAGACATGACCGCGCACCCGCTCGACCATCGGCGCGTGGCTGACGCCGAGGCCAAGGATGAAGCGATCGTCATAGAGGCTGGACAAGGTGCGCAAGCCCCGTCTGGCGGTGAAGGGGTCGCGGGCGTAGATATTCGCAATCGAGCTCCCGATGACGACTCGGGTCGTGTTGGCCAGCATGAAGCTGGCGATGGAGAGGGATTCGTATCCGAGGGCTTCCGGGTACCAGAGGGCCGAGTAGCCGAGATCCTCGACCGTTCGCATGAGGCGTTTGATCCCCGCTCCGTCCAGCCGGTCGACCGGATACCAGACGCCCAGTTTTCCCAAAGGCCTCATCGCGCAAGCTCCGCCATGCGCCGCTTCGGGCGGCGCTCCTCGTCGCCAGTGGATTGCATCCGCCGCCAAGATGCAACATCATGGGCGTACGCCATCATCCGCCTCCAAAGCGACGCGGATCCATGCCGGACAGCCTCAAAGGTGATTTCGATGGGTGAATCGAGCGATAGCGCGCTTTCCGTCTGGCTCGAACAGGCGCCGCTCGCGGAGCTGACCGAGGCCGCCGGCCGCCTGCGCGACGAGGGCCATGGGCGCCATGTCTCCTACTCGCGCAAGGTGTTCATTCCGCTCACCCATCTTTGCCGGGATGTCTGTCACTATTGCACCTTCGCCGAGCGGCCCCGCAAAGGGGCGCCTGCCTATCTCACCCCGGATGACGTGCTCGCCATCGCCCGCGCCGGAGCGGCCGCCGGCTGCACCGAGGCGCTGTTCACCCTCGGCGACAAGCCGGAGCTTCGCTATCGCGCCGCGCGCGAGGCTTTGAGCGCGCGCGGATACGAGACCACCATCGGCTATCTCGAGGCGATGTGCGCGCTTGTTCTGCGCGAGACCGGCCTCTTGCCGCACGCCAACCCCGGACTGATGAGCCGCTCGGAGATCGCGGCGCTGCGAACCGTGACGGCCAGCCAGGGAATCATGCTGGAATCGCTGAGCGCGCGGCTGTGTGAACCGGGCGGCGTTCACTATGGTTCGCCCGACAAGGCGCCCGAGGCGCGTCTCGAAACGCTGAGGCTCGCGGGCGAGCTCAGCGTGCCGTTCACGACCGGCATTCTGATCGGCATCGGCGAGACGCGGGCCGAGCGGATCGAAGCGCTCTTCGCCATCCGCGACCTCAACCGCCGTTTCGGGCATGTTCAGGAAGTCATCGTTCAGAACTTCCGCGCCAAGCCCGGAACCAGGCTCGCGCGCGCGGCGGAGCCCGATCTCGACGATCTCCTGTGGAGCATCGCCGCGGCCCGCCTGATCCTGGGTCCGGCGATGAACATCCAGGCGCCGCCCAACCTTTCGCCGGGCGTCTATCCGCGGCTGATCGCGGCCGGGATCAACGATTGGGGCGGCATCTCTCCCGTCACTCCGGATCACGTCAATCCGGAGGCGCCGTGGCCCGCGATCGCGGAACTCGCGGAGCGCACCGCCGCCGCCGGCAAGCTCTTGGTGCAGCGACTGCCTATTTATCCCTCGTACTTACGCGACCTGGCGACCTGGTCGGCGCCGGAGGTCGCTACGCAAGTGCGCCATTTGAGCGACGCCGAGGGCTTCGCGCGCGACGACAACTGGGCGCCGGGCGTGAAAGTCGCGCCAAGGGCGGCGGCGATTCACGCCCGCTCGGTCGATCCGGCGATCGAGCGCATCATCGCGCGCGCTTCAAGCGGCGCCCGGCTCGACGAGCCCGAGATCGTGCGGCTGTTCGCGGCGCGCGACGCCGACTGCCAGCGCGTCGTCTCCGCGGCCGATGAGCTTCGCCGGGAGACGAGCGGCGACGTCGTGCGCTATGTCGTCAACCGCAATATCAACTACACCAACATTTGCTCCTACCGCTGCACCTTCTGCGCCTTCTCCAAGGGCAAGACGCATGAGGCGCTGCGGGGCGCGCCCTATGACCTCGACCTTGGCGAAATCGTGCGCCGGGCGGCCGAGGCATGGGAGCGCGGCGCGACCGAGGTCTGCCTTCAGGGCGGCATCCATCCCGATTATACCGGCGAGACCTATCTTTCCATTTGCCGCGCCATCAAGGCGGCGGTCCCGGACATGCACCTGCACGCCTTCTCGCCCCTGGAGGTCACCCAGGGCGCGGCGACGCTCGGACTGACGATCCGGTCGTTTCTGCTCAAGCTCAAGGCCGCGGGTCTAAGCACCCTGCCGGGCACCGCCGCCGAGATTCTCGACGACGAGGTGCGCGCGATCATCTGCCCGGACAAGGTGAAGACGGCCGAGTGGCTCGATGTCGTCAGGACCGCGCATGGCCTCGGCCTGCGCACGACCTCGACGATCATGTACGGGCATATGGAGCATCCCCTGTCCTGGGCGCGGCATCTTCTGGCGGTGCGGGATTTGGCGGCGGAGACAGGCGGCATCACGGAATTCGTGCCCTTGCCCTTCGTGCATATGGAAGCGCCGATGTATCTCAAGGGGGCGGCCCGGCGCGGGCCGACCTTCCGCGAGGCGGTGCTGATGCACGCGGTCGCGCGCCTCGCGCTCCATCCTCACATCACGAACATCCAGACGTCCTGGGTCAAGATGGGACCTCAGGGCGCGGCTCAGTGCCTGAACGCCGGCGCCAACGATCTCGGCGGCACGCTCATGAACGAGAGCATCTCGCGCGCCGCGGGCACGGAGCACGGGCAGGAG
>DATGHB010000502.1:0-6951 GCA_035308265.1 Roseiarcus sp. | reverse complement strand
CATCGCGCTCGGAGGGACTTTCTCCCTCGCGCAGGACATTGGTCGAATCGGAAATGAGCGCCAGCACGCCCTCGTCGCCGAGCGCCCTGAAGCGCGCCTCATCGGTGGCCATGCCGACGACCGGAGTGGGGTCGATCTTCCAGTCGGCCGTATGGACGACGAGCCCGGCGGGCGTGCGGATCGCGAGCGCCGCGCTTTCCGGAATCGAATGCGCGACGGGGATGAACTCGACCCTGAACGGGCCGATCGCGATCTTCTCCCCGAAGCCGACGATTTTCAGCGGGATCCTGGGGGCGCCCGGTTCGCCGAGCCGGCGCGCCTCGGCAAGTCCAGCCGCGAAGCGGGTCAGATAGACGGGCGCGCCTAAAGACGGCCAAAGCTCGGCCAGCGCGCCGATGTGGTCCTCGTGCGCGTGGGTGATGACGATCCCGGCCAGATTCTTCTTCGCCTTCTCGATGAAGTCGAGATCCGGCATGATGAGGTCGACGCCGGGCAAGTCCTCGGCGGCGAAAGCGACGCCGAGGTCAACCATCAGCCATTCGCGCGCGTTCGCCGGCCCGTAGCCGTAAAGGGCGCAATTCATGCCGATCTCGCCCAAGCCGCCGAGCGGGACGAACACAAGCTCGTTGTCGTCCGTCATTCTCAAGCCCGGCCTTCCGGCCCGCGAGAAGCCAGAAGTTCCGACCTCGGGGCGCCCGAGGGACGCGAGACCGAGAGGTCGGCCGCCTCGATGGTCTCGAGGCCATCCCCGGACCGCATCAGCAGGCGGCCGGCCGCGTCGACGCCCTCGAAGACGCCCTCCCGTTCGCCGGCGCCGTTGCGGATCGTGATCCGTTCGCCAAGGCCAACGGCGCAATCGAGCCAGGCGGCGCGAATTCGGCCGAATTCCGCTCCGGCGCGCCAGACGCCGAGCGCCTCGTCAAACCTGCGAATGAGACGCTCGAACACTTCATGAGCGCTGACCGCCTGTCCGCCCGCCCGCGTGAGACATGAGGTCGGGTAGCCAACGCCCCGCGGCGCATGCGCGCAATTGACGCCGATCCCGACGACGCAGGCGGCGCGGCCTGGGAGCCCAATGCCCTCAACGAGGATTCCGGCGCATTTCACGCCTCCCGACATCAGATCGTTCGGCCACTTGAGGCCGACGCCGGCCGCGCCGAGGTCGTTTGCGGCGCGGGCCAGCGCCACCCCGGCGACGAAGCCGAGTTCGGCCGCGTGCGGCGGCGGACAGGGTTCGATCAGAAGCGCGCTGGCGTGAAGGTTGCCCTTCGGCGAGACCCAGGAGCGGCCGCGGCGGCCTCTGCCCTCGGTCTGCTGGTCGGCGACGATCCACAGGCCGCCGGCGTCGCCGGCGACCGCCCTGCGGCGCGCCTCTTCGTTGGTCGAATCGATCGCACCCAGGCGAACGACACGCCAGCCCCGATGCGGGCTCTCAAGGCCGAAGGCGGCGGTCAAAAGAGCGACTGCGCCGCGGCCATCGCCGCATTGGTGATCGGCGAGGGCGCGAACATGAACAGGATGATCATGAGCGCCGAGATCGCGAGGACAACGCGCGCGACCGGGGCCGAACCGTCGAAGGCGGCGGCCGGCTCATCGAAATACATCAGCTTGACGATCCTCAGATAATAGAAGGCCCCGACCGCGCTCGCCAGCACGCCGATCACCGAAAGGCCATAGAGGCCAGCCTTGATGGCGGCGGCGAAGACATAGAACTTGGCGAAGAAGCCGGCGAGCGGCGGCGCGCCGGCGAGCGAGAACATCATCGCCGCCAGGAAGAACGCCATCGCCGGATCGGTGCGCGCGAGACCCGCCAGATCGGCGATCGTCTCGACCGCCTTGCCGCCGCGGCGCATCAGCAGAATGCCGGCGAAGGTTCCCAGCGTCATCACCACATAGATCGCCATATAGACGATGACGCTCTGTGCGCCCTCCACCGTCCCGGCGGCAAGGCCGACCAGGGCGAACCCCATATGGCCGATCGACGAATAGGCCATCAGCCGTTTGAAGTTGCTCTGGCCGATCGCGGCGAAGGAGCCAAGCGCCATCGAGGCGATCGAGACGAAGGTGAGGATCTGGCGCCAGTCGTGGGCGATGCCGGGGAAAGCTGTCATCATCACCCGGACCAGGACCGCCATCGCGGCGACCTTGGGAGCGGAAGCGAAGAACGTCGTCACCGGCGTCGGCGCGCCCTCGTAGACGTCGGGCGTCCACATGTGGAACGGCACCACGGAAATCTTGAACGCCAGCCCCACCAGGACGAACACCAGCCCGAACAAGACACCGATGTTCGCATGATCATGGACGGCGTTGGCCACTGCGCTGAAGGCGACCGAGCCGGAATAGCCATAGATGAGCGAGACGCCATAGAGCAGCATGCCCGACGCAAGCGCGCCAAGCACGAAATACTTGAGGCCGGCTTCGGTGGCGCGCAGATCGTGGCGACGATAGGCGGCGATCACGTAGAGCGCGAGGCTCATCAGCTCCAGCCCGAGATAGAGCGCGATGAAATCGTTGGCCGCGATCAGCATCAGCATGCCGAGGGTGCAAATGAGGATGAGGACCGGAAATTCGAATCCCCCGACCCGCTCCTGGCGCATGAACTCGACCGACAAGAGAACCGTCACCAGCGAGCCGACCAGCGCAAGCGCGCCCATGAAACGGGTGAAGGCGTCATCGGCAAAGGAGCCATAGAAGGTGACGCCCATCGGGCGATTCCTGGCCACCAGGAGCAGAAAGACGACCCCGAGCAGGCCGACCGCGATTTCGTTGACGACGCCGGTCCCCTTTTCGCCGCGGAGCGCGCCGTAGAGCACGAGCGCCAGGGTTCCTGCCGCCAGCACCGCTTCTGGCAGGACAACGGGAAGGGAGATCGCCGTCGGGTGCATGAGCATCACTCGTTCAAAAGACAGTTGACCCGCGGCGCGCGGCCGCGAGCCGTCACAGCCCCGCTGATTTCGTCACCGCGACCGCGTGCTGGAAGCTGTTGACGATCTGCTCGATCGAAGCCGCGCTCGCGTCGATGATCGGTTGCGGATGCACGCCGTAGAAGATCGTCAGCAGGGCAAGCGGCAGCAGCGTCACCACCTCGCGATGGGTGAGGTCGGCTATGCCCATCAGGTTCGGCTTTTCAATGACGCCGAAGATGACGCGGCGGTAGAGATAGAGGGCATAGCAGGCCGACAGAATAATGCCGGTGGTGGCGAGAAACGCGACCCAGTTGTTGCTCTGGAAGGTCCCGATCAGGGTCAGAAATTCGCCGATAAAGCCCGAAGTGCCCGGCAGCCCGACATTGGCGAGGGTGAACACCATGAACGCGACCGCGTAAAGAGGCATGCGTTGCACGAGGCCGCCATAGTTGGCGATCTCGTAAGTGTGCATGCGGTCATAGACGACGCCTGCACAAAGGAAGAGAGCGCCGGAGATGAGCCCGTGGCTCACCATCTGGTAGACGGCGCCCTCGATCCCCTGCGGGTTGGCGGCGAAAAGCCCCATGGTCACGAAGCCCATGTGAGCGACCGACGAATAGGCGATCAGCTTCTTCATGTTCTCCTGGGCCAGCGCCACTAGCGAGGTGTAAATGATGGCGATCACCGACAGGGTGAAGATGAGGGGCGTGAAATAGACCGAAGCGTCCGGAAACATCGGCAGGGAAAAGCGGACGAAGCCGTAGCCGCCAAGTTTGAGCAGGATGGCGGCGAGCACGACCGATCCCGCGGTCGGCGCTTCGACATGCGCGTCCGGCAGCCAGGTATGCACCGGCCACATCGGCAGCTTGACCGCGAAGGAAGCGAAGAACCCGAGCCACAGCCAAGTCTGCATCTTGGCCGGGAAGTGGGTCTTGAGCAGCACCGTGATGTCGGTCGTTCCCGCCGTCCAGTACATCGCCATGATCGCGAGCAGCATCAGCACCGAACCGGTGAATGTATAGAGGAAGAACTTGAAGGCGGCGTAGACCCGGTTCCCATGACCCCAAATGCCGATAATGAGAAACATCGGGATCAGGCCGCCTTCGAAAAAGAGATAGAAGAGCACGAGGTCGAGCGCGACAAAGACGCCGACCATCAGCGTCTCCAGCACCAGGAAGGCGATCATGTACTCCTTCACGCGGACCTGGATCGGGGCCCACGACGCGACGATGCAGATTGGCATGATGAAGGTGGTGAGCAGCACGAACGGCATCGAAACGCCGTCGACGCCGAGCTTGTACAGGATCGCGTGCGAGAACCAGTCGCGCTCCTCGACAAGCTGAAAGCCGGGCTGCGCCGGATCGAAGCGGCCCCAGGCGACCAGGCTCAGCGCGAACGCGATCAGGGTGGCGAACAGCGCAATCCAGCGCGCGTTTCGCCTGGTCGCCTCGCTGTCGCCCGGCAAGAGCAGGATGAACAGCGCGCCGATCAGCGGCAACGCCAGAATGCCCGAGAGGATGAAGGAGCCGTTCATCGCGTGACTCCTCCGAACAGATACCAGGTGGTCAGCGCCGCCGCGCCGATCAGCATCGCAAAAGCGTAATGATAGACGTAGCCCGTCTGCAGCCTGACCGCGCTGCGGGTGACGTCGAGAACGCGCGCGGAGACGCCGTCCGGCCCGAAGCCGTCGATGACCGCGCCGTCGCCGCCCTTCCAGAACAGGCGGCCGATGGCGAAGGCCGGCCGGACGAACAGGAAATCGTAGAGCTCGTCGAACCACCACTTGTGGACGAGGAAACTATGGATCGCCGGAAATTCGGCGGCGAGACGCCGCGGCGCCGTACGGTCGACCATGTACATGTAATAGGCGATCGCGAGCCCGATCAGCATGGCCAGCGTCGGCGACACGGAGACGAGCCAGGGAGCAGTCTCCATGCGCTCGAGAATGTCGTTCTCCTGGCCCAGGAACAGCGAACTCCGCCAGAATCCGGCGTGTCCCGCGCCGATGAACAGGTATCGGAAAGCGATGCCGGCGAAGGTCGCGCCCACCGCCAGCGCGGCGAGCGGAACCAGCATCACCAGCGGCGATTCGCGCACGACATGGTCGCCGTGGCCGTGATTTCCGTGACCATCTCCGTCGTGCACACTGGGCAGACTCGCTGACCAGTCGCCGCGGGCGCCGAAGAAAGTCATGAACATGAGACGCCAAGTGTAGAACGCGGTCAGTCCGGCCGCGATGTCGGCGCACCAGAACGCGTACATGGCGCCGAAGCGATGCGAGACGAAGGCGGCCTCGATGATCGGGTCTTTCGACACAAACCCGGCAAAACCGATCGACGTGAATGGGATGCCGACGGCGCTGAGCGCCAGCGCGCCGGCCATCATCGTCCAGAAAGTAACCGGCAGCTCTTTTCGGAGCCCCCCCATCGCGCGCATGTCCTGCTCGTGATGCATCGCCGTGATCACCGAGCCGCAGCAAAGGAACAACAGGCCCTTAAAGAAGGCGTGGGTGAAGAGGTGGAAAATGCCGAGGCTGTAGCCGCCAACGCCAAGGCCGACGAACATGTAGCCGAGCTGCGAGCATGTCGAATAGGCGACCACCTTCTTGATGTCCATCTGAACCCCGGCGACGGTGGCGGCGAAGAAAGCGGTCGTGCCCCCGACGATTGCGACGACGCTGAGCGCGGCCGGAGCAAACTCGAACAGAGGCGACAAACGCGCCACCAAGAACACGCCCGCCGTCACCATCGTCGCCGCATGAATGAGGGCCGATACCGGGGTCGGGCCCTCCATCGCGTCCGGAAGCCAGGTGTGCAGCAGGAATTGCGCCGACTTGCCCATCGCGCCCATGAACAGGAGCAGGCAGGCGAGCGTCAGCGCGTCCCAATTGAAGCCGATAAAATGCACCGTCTTGCCGACGAGGCCCGGCGCCGCGGCGAACACCTGATCAAAAGCGATCGATCCGGTCAGATAGTAGGTGAGGAAGATGCCCAGCGAAAACCCGAAGTCGCCCACCCGGTTGACCACGAACGCCTTGATCGCCGCGGCGTTGGGCGCCGGCTTCTCGTACCAGAAGCCGACCAAGAGATACGACATCAGGCCGACGCCTTCCCAGCCGAAGAACAACTGCACGAGGTTGTCCGCCGTCACCAGCATCAACATGGCGAAGGTGAAGAGCGAAAGGTAGGCGAAGAACCGCGGCCGCGACGGATCTTCCGACATGTAGCCGATCGAGTAGACGTGGGTGAGGAACGACACCGTCGTCACGACCACCAGCATGACGGCGGTCAAGGTGTCGATGCGCAGGGCCCAGGTGGCGACCAGCTTGCCGGAGGTGAACCAGTTGCCGATCACGATATGCGCGTCCGTCCCGCCCGCGACCGTAACGAACGCGATCCAGGAGAGGACGAAGCAGACGCCGAGAAGGCTGCAGGTGACGTACTCGGCGCCGCGCGCGCCGATCCAGGGCCCGAACACGCCGGCGATCAGGAAACCGAGAAGCGGCAGGAAGACGATCAGCTGGTACATGAACCGGTCTCAGCCCTTCAGCGAATTGATGTCCTCAACCGCGATCGAGTGGCGATTGCGGTAATAGGCGACCAGGATCGCCAGACCGATCGCCGCTTCGGCGGCGGCGACAGTGAGGATGAACAGCGCGAAGGCCTGCCCGGTCAGATCGCCCGAATAGCTCGAAAAGGCCACAAGGTTGATGTTGACGGACAGAAGAATGAGCTCGACCGACATCAGGATGATGATGATGTTCTTGTGGTTGAGGATGATGCCGGCGACGCCGATCGTGAACACGATCGCGGCGAGAGCGAGATAGTGGTTGAGGCCGATTCCCATCGCGTGATCCTTCAGATGCCGGCGCGCGAGGCGACTTTGCGCACCTCGACCGAGTCGCGGCGGCCCACCTGAGCGCCAACGTCCTGCCGCCTGACGCCCGGCTTGTGGTGGAGGGTGAGAACGATCGCCCCGATCATCGCGGTGAGCAGGATCATTCCAGCCGCCTGGAAGAAGTAGAAATAGCGAGTGTAGAGCACTT
>DATGHB010000501.1:0-2675 GCA_035308265.1 Roseiarcus sp. | reverse complement strand
CCCGCCGACATTGCGGCGCTGATTAAGCCGCCAAACCGACTTGGCGAGGACCAACTTGGCTAGGCCGGACTTGGCGGGGCGGAACGGACAGCTCGATAGGATTTTTCTATCGATCCTTTCAAACGTTTAATTTGAACCCGGGCCTCCGCGAGCGCATTGTTATCGCGAGGCGGGAGGAAGGTTGTCATGCCCGGAAGAATGGCGTTTGACGCCGATCTGGCGCGAACGCTGATCGATCGTAAGCGTGCGATGCGTGGAGCGATGCTGCCGATCCTGCACGATTTGCAGGACGAGTTCGGCTATATCGACGAGCGCGCCATTCCCCTGATCGCGGACGCACTCAACATCTCGAAAGCCGAAACGCTCGGCGTGATCAGCTTTTATCACGATTTCCGCCGCTCTCCGGCCGATGGCCGGGTGTTGAAGCTTTGCCGCGCCGAATCCTGTCAGGCGATGGGTTGCGAAGAACTGGTGGCTCATCTCGCGGATCGTCACGGAATCAAAGCCGATGACGAGGACGATCGCGCCGCGCTTCGCGTCGAATCGGTCTATTGCCTCGGCAATTGCGCGCTCTCGCCTTCGGCGCTGCTCGACGGGGCGCCGATCGGCCGCCTCGACCGCGACCGGATCGACGCCATCGTCGCCGGCGCGAGCGGGAGCGTGCAATGACCGCGCGGATCTTCGTTCCGGCCGATTCCTCGGCCCTCTCCGTCGGCGCGGACAGGGTCGCGGACGCCATCCGCGACGAAGCGCGCCGTCGCGGCCTCGATATCGAGCTTGTGCGCACCGGATCGCGCGGCCTCTTCTGGCTCGAGCCGCTGGTCGAGGCGGAGACCGCCGCCGGCCGGGTCGGCTACGGCCCCATTGCGCCCGGTGAGGCGGGACAACTGTTCGACGCCGGTTTCCTGACCGGCGGCCCGCATCCCAAGGCCCTCGGCCGCCTCGACGCGATCTCCTACCTCGCGAAGCAGCAGCGCCTCATCTTCGCGCGCTGCGGGCTGACCGACCCGCTGTCGCTCGACGACTATCGCCGTCATGGCGGGCTTCGCGGCCTCGAACAGGCGCTGAAGCTCGGGTCGAAGGCGTCGGTCGAGGAGGTTGTGGCCTCGGGCCTGCGCGGCCGCGGCGGCGCGGGCTTTC
This sequence comes from Roseiarcus sp., assembly GCA_035308265.1. Lineage (GTDB taxonomy): Bacteria > Pseudomonadota > Alphaproteobacteria > Rhizobiales > Beijerinckiaceae > Roseiarcus. Next base: position 1,535 of record DATGHB010000501.1, on the reverse strand, counting down.
CGACGGGCATCAAATGGCGCACGACTGCCGGCGCCGACGCCGATCAGAAATACGTGGTCTGCAACGCCGACGAGGGCGACAGCGGCACCTTCGCCGACCGGATGCTGATGGAGGGCGATCCCTTCGTCCTGATCGAGGGCATGGCGATCGCGGCGCTCTCAGTCGGCGCGACCCAAGGCTATATCTATATCCGCTCCGAATATCCGCACGCTTTCGCTACTTTTCAGCGGGCGATCGAGCGGGCGCGGGCGGGAGGGCTCCTCGGTCCGAGCGTGCTCGGCTCGGGCAAGGCGTTCGATCTCGAGGCGCGGCTCGGCGCCGGCGCCTATATCTGCGGCGAAGAAACGTCGCTCCTGGACAGCCTCGAGGGCAAGCGCGGGCAAATCCGCCCCAAGCCGCCGTTGCCCGCGATCGCCGGCCTGTTCGGCAAGCCGACGGTCATGAACAACGTGCTGAGCTTCGCCTCGACGCCATGGATTCTCGAGCATGGCGGGAAAGCCTATGCCGACTACGGGGTCGGCCGGTCGCGCGGGTCGCAACCGTTCCAGCTCGCCGGCAATGTCCGCCAGGGCGGACTGATCGAGCTCGCCTTCGGCTCCACCATTCGGGAACTGGTCGAGGGCTTCGGCGGGGGCACGCGCTCGGGGCGCCCGATCCGCGCGGTCCAGGTCGGCGGCCCGCTCGGCGCCTATTTTCCCGAAAAGCTCCTCGACACGCCGCTCGACTACGAGGCGATGCTCGCCGCGGGCGGCATGCTCGGCCATGGCGGGATCGTCGTGTTCGACGACACCGTCGACATGGCGCGCCAGGCCCGCTTCGCGTTCGACTTCTGCGCCAAGGAAAGCTGCGGCAAGTGCACGCCCTGCCGGATCGGTTCGGTCCGCGGAGTGGAGACGGTCGACAAGATCATCGCCGGCCGAGACCGCCAAAAGAACGTCCAACTCTTGCGCGATCTTTGCGAGGTGATGACCGACGGTTCGCTGTGCGCGCTCGGCGGGCTCGTTCCCATGCCCGTCATAAGCGCGCTCAATCATTTCAGCGAGGATTTCGCCAAGGCGCCGGCGCGCGCCGCGGCGGAATAGGAGATCAGGCCATGGCGCTGTTGCAGGAACTGGACACCGGCACGCCGATCCGCACTGGCGAAGCGATCGTCACGCTGACCATCGACGGCCGCAAGGTGAGCGTGCCGCCGGGAACGTCGGTCATGGCCGCCGCGGCGCTCATCGACAATCCGATCCCCAAGCTCTGCGCGACCGACAATCTCGAGGCCTTCGGCTCCTGCCGCCTCTGCCTGGTCGAGATCGAAGGCCGCAAGGGCACGCCAGCCTCGTGCACGACGCCCGCCGAAGAGGGCATGGTGGTTCACACCCGCACCGCGAGACTCCAGCGTTTGCGGCGGGGAGTGATGGAGCTCTACGCCTCCGACTATCCGGCCGACACCCTGACCTCCAGCGCCAATTGCGACAGCGAGTTCCAGACCCAGGCGGCGATCGTCGGCCTCCGCGAGGTCCGTTACGGTCGGGACGGCGCCAATC
>DATGHB010000500.1:0-2964 GCA_035308265.1 Roseiarcus sp. | reverse complement strand
AACCTCGACCGCATCAACGCTCTCGCGGAACGGAGCGAGGGATTCGTGTGGCGCCTCAAGGACGAGAGCAACAATGCAACCGCGATCCGGCCCGCGAGCGATCCGACCATGGCGGTCAACCTCTCGGTGTGGGAGAGCGTTGAGGCGCTGGAGCGCTTCGTCTGGGCGACGGTCCACAAGCAGGTGTACAACCGCAAGGGCGACTGGTTCGAGAGGCTGGGGAGCCCGCATTTCGTCATGTGGCCGATAGAGGCCGGGCATATTCCGGACCTCGGGGAGGCGATGGGGCGGCTTGCGCATCTGACCGCGCACGGAGACAGCGATTTCGCCTTCGGATGGAGCCACCTGGCGCATATCAAGCTGTGGATGAGCCGGAAATGCGGCTAAGGGTGTTACCCGCAGGCCGCGGGGCGAAAGGCGCATGAGCAAGATCGTCATCGACGGCAAGGAAATCGACGTTCCGGCCGAATACACCCTGCTCCAGGCCTGCGAGGCGGCGGGCGCCGAGATTCCGCGGTTCTGCTTCCACGAGCGGCTGTCGATCGCCGGCAATTGCCGGATGTGTCTCGTCGAGGTGAAGGGCGGACCCCCGAAGCCAACAGCCTCCTGCGCCATGGCGGTCAAAGACCTGCGCCCCGGTCCGAATGGCGAGCCGCCGGTGGTCTTCACCAACTCGCCGATGGCGCGAAAGGCGCGCAAGGGCGTAATGGAGTTCCTGCTGATCAACCATCCGCTCGACTGCCCGATCTGCGATCAGGGCGGCGAATGCGACCTGCAGGACCAGTCGATAGCCTACGGGGCCGATTCCTCGCGATTCGCCGAGAACAAGCGCGCCGTCGAGGACAAGTATATGGGGCCCTTGATCAAGACGGTCATGAACCGGTGCATCCAATGCACCCGTTGCGTTCGCTTCGTGACCGAAGTCGCGGGCGTTCCCGAGCTCGGCGCCATCGGCCGCGGCGAGGACATGGAGATAACCTCCTTTCTTGAGCGCGCGCTCACCTCGGAACTGCAGGGCAATGTCGTCGACTTGTGTCCGGTCGGCGCCCTGACCTCCAAGCCGGCTGCCTTCCAGGCTCGGTCGTGGGAGTGCGTCAAGACCGAAACGATCGACGTGATGGACGCGCTGGGCTCGGCGATCCGTGTCGACTCGCGTGGGCGCGAGATCGTGCGAATCCTGCCGCGCGTCAACGACGCCATCAACGAGGAATGGATTTCCGACAAGACGCGGCACGTTGTCGACGGATTGAAGACGCAGAGACTCGATCGTCCCTATGTGCGCGTCGATGGCCGCCTGCGGCCAGCCTCCTGGACGGAGGCGTTTGCGGCGGTCGCCGGCAAAGTCGGCGCCGCCTCGCCCTCTCGGATCGGCGCGATCATTGGCGATCTGGCGACCGTCGAGGAAATGTTCGCGCTCAAGGCGCTTCTCGCCAGGCTCGGCTCGCCCAACATCGATTGCCGGCAGGACGGCTCGAAACTGCATCCGAAATTCGGCCGCGCCTCCTATCTGTTCAACTCGACGATCGCCGGCGTCGAGCAGGCGGACGCCATCGTCATCGTGGCCTCGAACCCGCGTCACGAGGCGCCGGTCCTCAACGCGCGCATCCGGAAGCGCTGGCTGAAGAGCGGCGCGCCGATCGGCGTCATCGGGCCCACGGCCGATCTGACTTACAACGTGAATTACCTGGGCGCGGGACCGGAGACGCTCGCGAAAACCTTGGGCAAGCCGCTCGAGGGAGCCGCCAGGCCGATGATGATCGTGGGCCCCGGCGCTTTCGCCAGGCCCGACGGCGTCGCGGTTCTGGCGAGCCTTGCCAGGGCCGCCCTCGCGGCGGGCGTTGTGAAGGACGGGTGGAACGGCTTCAATGTGCTGCACGCCGCGGCCTCGCGGGTCGGCGGGCTCGATCTCGGCCTCGTTCCGGGCGAAGGAGGGCTCGACGCGCCGGCGATGGCCAGGGCGAACGCGCTTGACGTGCTCATCAGCCTCGGCGCCGACGAGATCGACATTGAGCCCGGCGCGTTCGTGGTCTACATCGGCACGCATGGCGATCGGGGGGCCCATCGGGCCGACGTCATCCTGCCGGGCGCGACCTACACTGAGAAAACCGGAATCTATGTCAACACGGAAGGGCGCCCACAGTTTGCCGAGCGTGCGGTATTCGCGCCCGGGGACGCGCGCGAGGACTGGTCGATCCTGCGCGCCTTGTCGGATCCGCTGGGGGCCAGGCTGCCGTTCGATTCGCTCACCCAGGTGCGGGCCGCGCTCGCCGCCTCCTATCCCTTCCTGGTGCGCTTCGACGCCATTGCGCCGACCGATCCAGGCGTCTTCGGCTCGATCGCTGCGCTCGACGGCGCGGTTGACAGGGCGCCGTTCGCCCCGGCGGTCGCCGACTTCTACTTCACCAATCCGATCGCCCGCGCGTCTCGGGTCATGGCCGAATGTTCGGCTCTCGCCCGGGGCGTTCAGCGCCAGGCGGCCGAATAGGGCGATCCGACGATGACCACCGCCATGTCCTCCCGTCCCGGTTCGCCGCCCTGGGGCCCGATCCTCGGCGCCATCGCCGTCGTCATCATCGTGATCGTCGCCGCCCTGTGGCTTCTGATCGGGAGCGGGGCGATGTCCGCGTTTGGGCGGTGGATGCACGAGAGCGACGCCGGCTCATTGCTGCGGCATGTGCTGGAGAGCCTGTTGCTGCTCGTGTGCCTGCTTCTGTCCTGTGCGGCGCTTATCTATTTCGAACGCAAGGTCTGGGCGGCGGTGCAGTTGCGGCGCGGCCCAAACGTAGTTGGGCCCTGGGGCGCTCTCCAGCCGTTCGCGGACTTCTTCAAGTTCATCCTCAAGGAACCGATCATCCCGGCGGGCGCCAACAAGGGCGTGTTCGTCCTGGCGCCGCTCGTTTCGGTCGTGCTGGCGATCTCGGCGTGGGCCGTCATGCCAGTGGCCGACGGCTGGGTGATCAGCGA
>DATGHB010000499.1:0-5278 GCA_035308265.1 Roseiarcus sp. | reverse complement strand
CGCAATCTTCCGTCCCTCATTTTGCAATCGGCGGCGCACAATCCGACCGCGGTGATGATCGCGCGCGGCGGCCTCGGGGCCGAGCTCGGCTTCATGAGGCTCGCCGAAATGCAGGAGGAGATCCTGGCGCTCAGCGCGGCCGCGCGCACGCCGGTGGTGTGGGCGGCGCAGGCGCTGGACGATTTCGTGCGCGAGGGCGTCACCAGCGGACCGCGGATGACCGACGCTGCGGTGGCGCCAGGCGCTGATTGCGTGATGCTCGACGCGGGCCCCTATCTCGCCGAGGGCGTCGCTTTCCTGCGCGACGCGCTCGTTCGCATGGATCGCCGCCGCGACGGGAAATTGGCGCCGCTCGCGTCGCTGAAGGCGTGGGCCTGAACGCTTGGCCGCGCGCCGGTAGGACGCGCGGGTCCAGGGTTAATCGCTCAGCCTTGCAGGATCCCTCCGGACGGCTCCCAGCTCGTTCCGTTGAAGGTCAAGAGCTGCAACTGGCGAATGGGGTCGTAAACGTCGGGAGAGGTGTTGATCGTGATGCCCGGAATCAGGAGCGGCGCCGCGAATTTGTTGAGGTTCGCCGCCTCCTTCATCACGTTCTCGCGCGACAGGTCGTTTCCACATTGTTTGAGCACCTGGATCATCGTCGCCGCGGCGCCGAAGGCGTAGGCCGCATTGGCGTCGATGTACTGGGCCGCCGACATGTATTTGTCGGTGAAGGCCTTCCATGCCTTGACCTCCGGGTTGTCTTTGTAGCGCGGGTCGGTGACGTCGAGGACATACCCGCCGGTGATCAGGCCCTTCGACTTCTCGAGCCCGGCGGGCTTAAGCACGGTCGCGATCGACACCGACACGTTGGTGATGTAGCGCGTCGCGTTCCAGCCGAGATCGAAGGATTTGCGGACCGCCTGGGCGGCGAATTTCGGCGTGGCGACGATGAAAAAGAGGTCCGCGCCTGAACCTTGCAGAGTGACGACCTGGGAATCGACGGTCGGCTCCGAGTTTTCGTAGGTCGCTTCCTTGACGATCATCCCCGCGTGGCTCGCGCCAAGACCCTCCTTGAAACCGACGATGTAGTCCTTGCCGAAGTCATCGTTCGCATAGAGGATGGCGATCTTGGCGTCCGGCTTGGTCGCCAGGATCTGCTTGGCGTAGATGCGGGCCTCGGTCTGGTAGCTGGGGTTGTAGCCGATGGTCCACGGAAAATGCTTCGGATCGTTCCACTTGGCGGCGCCGGTGGCGACGAACAGCTGGGGCACCTTCTGCTCGTTGCAATAGGGCCGGATTGCGGTGTTGGGCGGCGTGCCCAGCGTCTGGAAGAGGAACGCCACCTGCTCCTGCTCGACCAGGCGCCGAACCTGTTCGACCGTCTTCGGCGGGCTGTAGCCGTCGTCGAGGCTGATCAGGTTGATCTTGCGGCCATTCACTCCGCCCTGCTCGTTGATCATCTTGAAGTAGGCGGCTTCGGTGCGGCCGATGACGCCATAGGCGGACGCGGGGCCGCTGTAGGGCATGGTCTGCCCGATCTTGATTTCCGAGTCGGTGACTCCGGGCGCGTTTGCGGCGCGCGAGGGGCCGGCGCCGGCGGCGAGCGCCGCGGCTGTCACGCCCGACTGCAGGAATGAACGACGGGTCAACATGGGCTTTCCTCCCTTTCTGTCCTCAGGGCGCGAGCGATCCGCGCCGCCGGGCTCCTTCCAAAATCGCACACTATCGCGACGAAGAAAACGCGCGCCGGGCCGCGCCCGCCGCGGCCTTCACCGCGCCGGCCACGCCTAGCGGCGCCACGGCCATGACCAGGATCAGGAGAACGCCGTAAACGGCGCCGGGCAGCGCCTTCGCGCTCTCGCCGAAGCTGACCGTGAGCTGATCGGCGATATTGGGCACGAACTCGATGAACAGCGCCCCGAACAGCATGCCGCCGAGCGAAGCCAGTCCCCCGACGACAAGGCCGACCAGGAAGGCCAGCGAAAGCGGCAGCCCGAAGCTCTCGGGCGAGACGAAGCCGACCACGATGGCGCTCAGGCCCCCCGCGACGCCGGCGTAGAGCGCGCTGACCCCGAAGCACGTCGTCTTGAAGAGGGGGGCGTCGACCCCCATCGTCTCGGCGGCGATCGGCTGGTCGCGGATCGCGATCAGCGCCCGCCCGACCCGTCCGCGGACGAGATTGCTCGCCGCCCAGTAGAGCGCCGCCGCGAATGCGAGGCAGAAGAGATAGAGCCACTGGTCGGCGCTGAGAGGCAGGCCGAAGGGCGCATGAGGCTTCGAGAGCTGCAGGCCCATCGCGCCGCCGGTATAGGCGTCGAACCCCTTGTAGACCAGCATCTGCGGGGTCGCGACGGCGAGCGCGAAGGTGGCCAGCGCGAGATAGAGGCCGCCGAACCTGAGCGCGGGAAAGCCGAACAAGAAGCCCGCGCCGAAGCACACAACGCTGGCCAGCGGGATGGCCGCCCAGTACGGCAGACCGAATTTCGTGATCAGGATCGCCGTCCCATAGCCGCCGATGGCGAAGAAGGCGCCGTGACCGAGCGAGATCTGGCCGTTGAAACCGGTCAGAAGATTGAGGCCCAGAAGCGCGATGGCGAGGATCAGCACCTGGGCGCCCTGGTAGAGATGATAACCGGAGGCGAAGAACGGAAAGCAAAGCGCGAAGACAGCGACGGCGAGCGCGACAACGATCTGCGAGGCTCCGTTCCGCCCGGCCATGGCGATCACACCCGCGCCACGAGGCGCCGGCCGAACAGGCCCGAGGGCCGCCAGACCAGAACCGCAATGATGATCGCGAGCGCCACCGAGAGCTTCACCTCGGGGCCCACGACATAAGCCCCGACCAGATTCTCCATCACCCCGACCGCGAAGCCTCCGAACGCCGCGCCGAACGGATTGTCGATGCCGCCCAGCACCGCGCCGGCGAAAGCGTAGAGCAGGATTCCGAACATCATGTTGGGGTCGAGATAGACGATCGGCGCCGCCATCATGCCGGCGATCGACCCGATCGCCGCCGCCAGCCCCCAGCCGAGCGCCAGCATCCACCCGACCCGAATGCCGACGAGTCTGCTTGACACCGGATTCTGCGCCGCCGCGCGCATGGCGAGGCCGAGCGGGGTGAAGCGGAAAAACGCATAGACCACCGCGAGCACGCACAAGGAGACGAGCACGGCGCCGGCTTCATGCGGCGACATGTAGCCGGAGCCGAACAACGGACGGCCGCCGAACGGCGAGTCGAACGAGGTGACCGAATAGCCGTAGAGGTATCCGGCGAGCGCATTGAAGATGAAGGCGAGCCCTATGAACACGATCACCGAAGTGAGAATGGGCGCCCTGGCGAAAGGGCGCACCACCACACGCTCGATGATGACCCCGCCGATGAAGGAGACGATGACCGTCGCCGCGAACGCCCGCCAGTAAGGCCACCCGGAATCCATCAGCTTCCAGGCGACATAGGTGGAGAACATCGCCATTTCGCCTTGGGCGAAATTGATGAGCTGCGTCGCCTGGTAGATCATCACCAAGGCCAGCGCCATGATCGCGTAGACCCCGCCGAGGGCGAGGCCGGAGGCCAGGAGGTGCAGAAACTCGGCCAAGCTTCTCAAGCGCTCCTTCGATCCCTAGTAGCCGAGATAGGCGCGGCGCACCGCGTCGTCGTCGCGGATCGCGCGCGAGGGGCCGCTCAGCGCAACGCCGCCGGTCTCGATCAGCACCGCGTGATCGGCGAGATCGAGCGCGAGCGAAGCGTTCTGCTCGACGATGAGGAGGCTGACGCCCTCATCCCGATTGATCCCCCCAAGGGCGCGAAAGATTTCCGCCACCACCAGCGGCGCCAGGCCGAACGACGGCTCGTCGAGCATCAGGAGGCTGGGGCGCATGAGAAGCGCGCGCGCGATCGCCAGCATCTGCTGCTCGCCGCCGGAGAGCGTTCCGGCCTGCTGGCGCCGGCGCTCGGCAAGGCGCGGGAACAGGCCGAACACCCGGTCGAAATCCGCGCGGACCGCCTGCCGGTCGGCGCGCACATAAGCCCCAAGCCGCAGGTTCTCTTCGACTGTGAGATCGGTGAACGTGCCGCGCCCGTCGGGCACATGGGCGATCCCGAGCCGCGCGATGTCCTCGGTCGCCAGCGCGCCGATCGGGCGGCCGCGAAAGCGAATGTCGCCTGAGCGGCGGATGAGGCCGGAGAGCGCCCTTAAGATCGTGGTCTTGCCGGCGCCGTTGGCGCCGAGCACCGCGGTCACGCCGCCGTCTTCCACCTCGAAATCGACGCCGTGCAGCGCCTGCACCGGACCGTACCAGGCCTCGAGACCTTTGACTTCGAGGATCGCCGGGCTCAATTCGCGCTCCCGAGATAGGCGCGCACCACCTCGCGATTGGCCCTGACCTCGTCGGGCCTGCCGTTGGCGATCACCCGGCCGAAGTCGAGCGCGACCACCTGGTCGCTGACCCGCATGACCAGATTCATGTGATGCTCGACCAAGAGCACGGCGACGCCGCGCCGGTCGCGGATGGCGCGAATCTCGTCAGCGAGCCCGTCGACTTCCGAGTGGTTGAGGCCGCCGGCCGGTTCGTCCAGAAGCAACAGCTTGGGACCGTTGGCGAGCGCGCGCGCCAGTTCCACCCGCTTGCGGGTTGCGAACGGCAACGCGCCCGCCGGCCGGTCCGCGACGCTCGAAAGACCGAATTCCTCGATCAGCGCGCCGGCGCGCTCGTCGATCTTCTCTTCCTCGCGTTTCGCCAGTGGAAGGCCAAGCGCATTGGCGAGGAAGCCGCCGCCCGCCATCGCGTGGGCGCCGACGCACACGTTCTCGCGCACGGTCATGGTGTCGAACAGGGCGACGTTCTGAAAGGTCCGCGCGATCCCGAGCGAGGCGAGCTCGTGCATGGCGCATTTCAAGAGCGGGCGGCCGTCGAATGTGATCGACCCCGCGGCCGGATCGTAGAGACGCGAGATGCAGTTGAAGAGCGTCGTCTTGCCGGCGCCGTTCGGGCCAATCAATCCGCAGATCGCCCCGCGGGCGACCTCGAACGAGACGTCCTCGAGCGCGGTCACGCCGCCGAACCGGATTGTCAGCCCCTTGACGGCGAGCAGGGCGGGGGTCTGGAGGTCCGCATCAACATCCGCGCCTCCGGCTCTCGCCTCGGCAAGCTCCATGGGCCTTTCCGCTCCCATAACCTCCGGCTCGTCAAGGCGGGCCGCAGGCCGCAGTCTTGACGTTTCAGGCCCGCTTGTCACCTGCTTTGTTCTTAGGACTTTAGTAGACCGCTCAAGGACGGGAGGTCACGCCCGGCGGGC
>DATGHB010000498.1:0-4419 GCA_035308265.1 Roseiarcus sp. | reverse complement strand
TCGCCATTCCCGTCAATATGGTCAAGGGGGTGGTCGAGGCCGCCCTGCATGGCGGCAAGACGGTCAAGCGGCCGTGGCTCGGCGCGACGCTGCAGGACGTTTCGAAGGACATCGCCGACAATCTCGGGCTCAAGCGCCCGGCCGGCGCGCTGGTGGTCGATGTCGTGGCTCAAGGGCCCGCGGCGGGGGCGGGCCTCAAACGTGGCGACGTCATCGCCGCCATCGACGGCCAGCCGGTCGACGACGCCGAGAGCGCCGGCTTCCGGCTCGGGGCCAAACCGCTCGGGGGCATGGCTGCTCTCAAGGTCCTGCGGGACGGGAAGACGCTCGATCTGCCGCTGAAGCTTGAATCCGCGCCGGAAATTCCGCCGCGCGATGCGCTCACCATACACGGCAGGTCGCCCTTTGCAGGCGCGGAGGTCATGAACCTGTCGCCGGCGGTCAAGGAGGAACTGTCGCTTGAGGGCGCGAACCAGGGCGTGGTCATCGCCGCGGTCGCCGACGGCTCCGCCGCCGCCCAGGTCGGCGTACAGAAGGGCGACGTGGTCGTGGCGGTGAACGGGCAGCGCATCGGGACGACGCGGGAACTCGAAAAGGCCTGTGCGCAGAGAGCCCAATGGTGGGATCTGACCATTCAGCGCGGAGGGCAGACAATCCGCACCCAGCTCGGCGGCTAGCGCGCGCCGTCAGCCCTGGTTCAGGCGTTCAGTCCCATTTCCGGTGCGCCCACATCCACTGCTCGGGCGCTTCGCGAATGAAAGCCTCATACTGGCGCTGGAGCCTTTGGGTCGCAACGACGGCGTCCGCGGCGGTGCTGTTCGTCTGCGGCATCGAAATGGGCGCGATGCGGATGCTGAAGCGCGCGCCCGGGAGGCGGAACGCGGCGCCGGCGTAAAGCGGCGCTCCCGTGGTGCGGGCGAGGAGCGCGGGAAAGACGGTCGACCGTGCTGGCCTGCCGAAGAAGGGCACGAACGTTCCGTTGTCGTCCCGGAGATCGGCGAGGAAGCACGGACAGGCCCCATCCTTGATGGCGCGCAAGAGAGCTCGGGCGGCCATCGGAGTCTTGGGCGTCAGGCCTGCTTTGTAGAGCGGCTTGCGCAGGCCGCGCATCAGGGTTTCGACATAAGGGTTTGACATGCGCTGATAAACGCCGATGAGGGGAACCCCGAGCCGCTGGCCGCCATGCGCCAGAATCTCCCAGTTCCCCAAATGAAGTCCGCAGACGATGAAGGGTTTCGCGCCGCGGGCGGCTTCGTCGAAGCCCTCCGCGGGCTCGAAAACGATCCGGCCGCTCTCCGTCAGCGTCCTGATGCGAAAGCTCTCGACAAAGGTTCGACCGAGGTTTTCCCACATCGCCGCGGCGATCGCCTTGCGCTCGCCAGCCGACTTTTCGGGGAAGGCGCGCTCCAGATTCGCCAGCGCGCGGGCCTGGCGGCGAAGGCGCGGAGCGATCAACCGCCAAAGCTTCCCGGAGATCCATGAAGCCGCCTGCAACGGTATCGCGCGCGCAACGACGACCGCGAGCCAAATCGCGACAAACTCCAGGCGAAGACGGAAATCTTTCAGGACCTTCATGGAGAACTGGCCGACCGCGAAAGGACGGCGACTCCGGCCCACGGGGACTTGTTTCTATTGCCTCCTGGGCGCCTTCGCAACCGTGAAGCGAGCGTCGGCTTATGCGGCCCGGCGGGCGCCGCGCGGCGCCCGAGCGGCCGGGAGGCGCTGCTCGATCGACCGCCAGAGCGCGCGCATCTCCTGCGCGGCCGCGCCGGCTGGGCTGAATTCCGTCACGCCCCGGCCGCGGCGCGCGGCTTCCTGGTAGTCGGCCCGGATGAGGATAAGCGGAGAGATCAGCTCGCCCATCTCCGCAAGCGCCTCGACGCAGTCCTGGACGCGGGGGGTTTCCCCGGCGGGCGGGCGCTGATTGAGCAGGAACACGAACTCAGCCCCGATCCCCTCGAGCGCCTCGCGAGCCCGCGCGCTCGCCCTGAGGTCGAAGAGGCTCGGGCGCGAAGGGACGATGTTGAGATCGGCCGCCCCCATCGCGGCCGTGGACGCCGCGCCTTCCGCGCCTGGGGTGTCGAGGATAGCGAGCGTGACGCCCATGCCCTCGAGGGAGGCGAGCAAAGCCGGCAGGCGCGCCGCGCCACAGGCGATGACGTCGATATCGCGAGAGGCGCGGATCCTCGCCCAAGTCATGAGCGAGCCTTGCGGATCCATGTCGATGACGCAGACCCTGTCGGTCGTTTCATACGCGGCTGCCGCCAGCGACGAAGCGATCGTGCTTTTCCCCGAGCCGCCGCTCTCGCTCACAAAAGCTATGGTCCGCATCGCTTCCGCGCCCAGCCCCAAAACCTCGCCCGTGTCCCGAAACGCCAACAGACGCGGGAATTAAGGAATGGTCAACGAGTTGAGCGGAAACGGGTTAACAGGCGGTTTAAGATCAGTCGTCGTCGAGCGGCGCTACGCCCTTGAAGGCGCCGTCGGCCGCGAGCGTAATCTTCTCGATGCGCATTTCGGCGTTCTTGAGCAATTCATCGCAGCGCTTCTTCAGCGCCTCCCCCCGCTCGTAGAGCCGGATCGATTCGTCCAGCGCCACCGCGCCCTTTTCGAGCTGATCGACGATCTGTTCGAGCTCCGCGAGCGCCGCCTCGAACGGCATCGTCGCGATGTCCGGTTTGGCCTCGGTCACGTCGGCTCCTTCTCGCGAACGGGGTTCAATCGGGCAGAGCCGCGACCAGATAGAGGGCCTTCAGCGTATCGCTCGGCTGAATCTGGCCGAACGTATGCGCGAACACCGCGGTAATCTCGCCCGAGCGGTAGATATGACTCAGCGCGCGGTCGACCGCGAGGCGGAAATCCTCGTCGCCGTGCGCGAGCGCCAGAGCGTAGGGCTCGATGGAGAAGTAATTGTTGGCGATGCGCAGCCTGCTCGAATCGCCGCTCTTGGAGGCGAGATAGGAGAGGATCGCCCGATCGGCGAAATAGGCGACGATCGCTCCCTTGTCGAGCATGGCGAGCCCCTCGTCGTGAGTCTTGGCGGGCACGACTTCCGCCGCGATGCCGGCGGCGGCCAGCGTGTCGCCCAGGCTTTTCTCGGTTGTCGTGCCGGCCAAGACCCCGACCTTCTTGCCGGCGAGAGCGCGGAAGTCGGTCGGACCGTCGCCGGCGACGATGAGGCTCGCCCCATCGATGAAGGTGGTGATCGAGAAGTCGACCTGCTCGCGGCGGGAGAGGGTTTCCGAGGTCGGCTCGCAGAGAAGATCGGCCTTGCCGGTCGCGATCGCGTCGAAGCGGTTCGCGGCGGTCACCAGCACATAGTCGACCTTGAGATCGGGGATCTTGAGGTCGTCGGCGATGTGCTTGGCGACCGAGCGGCAGAGATCGACCATGAAGCCCGCCGGTTCGCCGATCGAATCGGTGAACGAGAATGGCGGCGCGTCGGCTCGGAAAGCGATGCGGAACATCTTGTCCTGCCGCATCCTGTCGAGCGTTCCGGCGTCGGCCTGGGCCAGCGCGAACGCCGCTCCCGCCGCTGCGAACGAGAGGGCCCTGAGCTGACGTCCGATCGAAGTCATGCGCGCTTCCCCTCGAAGGCCCCGCGGCCCACACGGCCAGTCTATAACAGAGGCGCGGGTGAACGGCCAAAGCCCCGGGTGTCCCGGCGGCGAAAGACCTGCGATAATCTCCGCGACGCGCGCGGGGGGAGCGCGCTTTCGGAGGCGCCCCATGCTGGTCGGAGTTCCCAAGGAGATCAAGGACAACGAATTCCGGGTCGGCATGACGCCCGCCGCCGTCGCCGAACTCGTCCATCACGGACATGAGCTCGTCGTCGAGACCTCCGCCGGCCTCGGCTCGGGGTCGACGGACGAGGAATACGCGCGGGCCGGGGCGAAGATCGTCCCGACTGGGGCCGAAGTCTTCGCCACGGCCGAGATGATCGTCAAGGTGAAGGAGCCGCTGGCCGAGGAGCGCAAGCGGCTCGGCCGCGGGCAGATCCTGTTCACCTACCTCCATCTCGCGCCGGGCCTTGAGCAGACGCGCGACCTCATGGCCTCGGGAGCGACTTGCATCGCCTATGAGACGGTGACTGACGCCCGTGGCGGCCTGCCGCTGCTCACCCCCATGTCCGAGGTCGCCGGGCGCCTCGCGCCCCAGGTCGGCGCGCACGCGCTCGAGAAGGCGCAGGGGGGGCGGGGCGTCCTGCTCGGCGGCGTGCCGGGGGTGGCGGCGGCCAACGTGCTGGTGCTCGGCGGTGGGGTCTCAGGGACTCATGCGGCGACCATCGCTGTCGGCATGGGCGCTTCGGTCACCGTTGTCGACCGCTCGCACGAGGCGTTGAAGCGCCTCTCGGCCGAGTTCGGCTCGGCGCTTCGCACTATCTATTCGACCCGCGCCTCGATCGCCGACCTGGTGAGG
>DATGHB010000497.1:0-2211 GCA_035308265.1 Roseiarcus sp. | reverse complement strand
TCTGCCTTGGCGCGATGACTTTTCACGGCGGCGGCGGGTTCTGGCGCGCGATCGGGTCGCTCGATCAGGCCGCCTCCACCAAGCTCGTGGCCCGCGCGCTCGAAGCCGGCGTCAATTTCATCGATACGGCCAATGTCTATTCCGAAGGTCAGTCGGAGGTTCAGGTCGGCCAGGCGCTGCGCGACCTCGGCGTCAAGCGCGAGGACGTGATCATCGCCACCAAGGTGCGCGGCCGCATGGGATCGGGGCCGAACGGCGTCGGCCTGTCGCGCGGCCACATCATGGACCAGATCGCGGGCTCGCTGAAACGGCTCGGGCTCGATCACGTGGACCTCTATCAGATCCACGGTTTCGACGCCGTCACGCCTCTTGAGGAAACTCTGCGCGCGCTCGACGATTGCGTGAGCCGCGGTCTCGTCAACACGATCGGCTGCTCGAACCTCGCGGCCTGGCAGATCATGAAGGCGCTCGGGATCTCCGACAAACGCGGCTACGCGCGCTTCGAGACGGTGCAGGCCTATTATTCGATCGCGGGCCGTGAGCTCGAGCGGGAGATCATGCCGCTGGTCGAGGATCAGGGGTTGGGCGTCATGGTGTGGAGTCCGCTCGCCGGCGGCTTTCTTTCCGGCAAATACACACGCGAGAAGCGCGGCGACAATGATTCTCGCCGCACGGTTTTCGACTTCCCGCCGGTCGACAAGGAGCGCGCCTACGACATCATCGACGCAATGGCGGAGGTCGCCAAGGCGCATGGCTCCTCCATCGCCCGCGTGGCGCTTGCCTGGCTGCTGCAACGCAAGGGGGTGATGAGCGTCATCATCGGCGCCAAGACAAAGGAGCAGCTCGACGACAATCTCGCCGCCGCCGAACTCGCGCTTGAGCCCGAAGAGATCGCGAAGCTCGACGCGGCCAGCGCGCTCAGGCCCGAATATCCGGGCTGGATGCTGGCCCGGCAAGGCGAAGGCCGGACGCCGGCGCCGAAGGTGTGAGGGAGCGATTGAGACCGAGGAGCGGAGGGGGCGATGCGCAAGGTCAAATGGGGCGTGTTGGGGGTCGCCAAGATCGCCGTTGAGAAAGTGATCCCGGCGATGCAGCGGGGCGAGGTCTCGGAAGTCGCAGCGATCGCCTCGCGAGACGGGGCCCGAGCGCGCGCCGCCGCGGACCAGCTCGGCATTCCGCGCGCGTTCGGCGCTTATGAGGACCTGCTCGCCGATCCCGAGATCGACGCGGTCTACAATCCGCTGCCCAACGAGCTGCATGTTCCCTGGACGCTTCGCGCGCTCGCCGCCGGCAAGCACGTCTTGTGCGAGAAGCCGATCGCCCTTGACGCCGAGGAAGGGCGCCAGCTCATCGAGGCGCGCGACCGCTCCGGCAAGCTGGTCGCCGAGGCCTTCATGGTGCGTTTCCACCCCCAGTGGCGTCGCGCGCGCGAGCTGGCGCGGATCGGCTCGATCGGAGAACTGCGTGCGATCCAAACGTTCTTCTCCTACCATCTGCTCGATCCCGCCAATGTGCGCAACCGCCCGCCGGGCGGCGGCGGGCTCTACGACATCGGCTGCTACGCCATTCTCACCGCCCGCTTCATCTTTGGCGCGGAGCCGACCCGGGTCGTCGCCACGATCGACTGGGACCCGAAGTTCAAGACCGATCGCCTCACGGGCGCTCTTCTCGAATTCCCCGGCGGGCGCCATTTGACCTTCACCGTCGGCACGCAAACATCGGCGCACCAGCGGGTGACGATCGTCGGCGATCAGGGGCGGATCGAGATCATGATCCCGTTCAACGCGCCGCCCGACCGTCCGACCGAAATCGCCATCGACGACGGCGCGGACCTCTTCGGCGGCGGGCGCCGGGTCGAGACCTTCCCTGTCTGCGACCAGTACACGCTCCAGGGCGACGCCTTCTCGCGCGCGATCGTCGACGGCTCGGCGCTCGAGTTCCCAATCGAGGACGCGGTCGCCAACATGGCCGTCATCGACGCGCTGTTCCGCTCCGCCAAGAGCGCAAGTTGGGAGAAGCCCTGAAGCTGGATGGCTTTGGCGCCGAGGCAACGGCTTCAGGGGCTTAGTCTTACTGAGTCAATAAACCAATTCATTAACCATGATGGATTCGACTGTTGGCGCTGGTGGTTGCGCGACAGGAGGATGGGTGTGAGGTCACGAGAGGGGGGCGGGACGGGAAGCGCGGTTTCGGGGTATGCCGAAAGGCTTT
>DATGHB010000496.1:0-6381 GCA_035308265.1 Roseiarcus sp. | reverse complement strand
ACCGGTCGTTCCGACAATGCCCGCATCTGCCCCGCGTTCAGAGGGGGCGTCAAGGATCGTGAAGCTTAACGCGGGAGAATGTCATGAGATCGCCTATGGTGTTGGTTGCTGCGGTCAGCCTTGGCTGCCTTGCCGCGCCTCCCGCCCACGCAGGCACGCTCGATCAGGTCAAGGCGCGCGGCCAGCTGATCTGCGGCTCCAATACCGGACTGGCCGGATTTGGGCTGCCGGACAGCCAGGGGGTTTGGAAGGGGCTCGACGTCGACGAATGCCGGGCGATCGCGGCGGCGATCTTCAACGATCCGAACAAGGTCAAGTTCCTGCCGATCAACGCCAAGGACCGGCCGACGATCCTGGCTTCGGGCGAGATCGACGTTCTGATCCGCAACACCACCTGGACGCTCTCGCGCCAGATCGGCGGCATGTTCTTTACGGGCGTCAATTTCTACGACGGCCAGGGATTCATGGTGCACAAGAAGCTCGGGGTGGACTCGGCGCTGAAGCTCGACGGCGCCTCGATCTGCGTCCAGCAGGGGACAACGACCGAGCTTAACCTCGCCGACTATTTCCGCGCCCATAACATGAAATTGGAAGCGGTGGTGTTCGCGACCGACGAAGAGGCGACCAAGGCCTATGACAGCGGCCGCTGCGACGCCTACACCACCGACGCCTCGGGCCTCTATTCCGAGCGGCTCAAGATGTCCAACCCGGACGACAATATCGTGCTGCCGGAAATCATCTCCAAGGAGCCGCTCGGCCCCTCGGTGCGCAAGGACGACATCCAGTGGTTCCAGATCGTGCAGTGGACCCACTACGCGCTTGTCACCGCCGAGGAGCTCGGCGTGACCAAGGCCAACGTCGACGAGAAGCTGAAATCCGACAATCCGGCGATCCGCCGCCTGCTCGGGGTCGAGGGGAGTTTCGGCGAGGGGCTCGGCCTCACCAATGACTGGGCCTATCGCATCATCAAGGCGGTCGGCAACTACGGGGAGATCTTCGAACGCAATGTCGGCATGGGCTCGCCGATCAAGATTCGCCGCGGCCTGAACGCCTTGTGGAACAAGGGCGGCCTGCAATACGCGCCGCCGATAAGGTGAGGCGGAAAGCGCGATTAGAGATCGGAAAGAGCCGGCGCTAAGCCCGGCCAGCGCTTTGCGCAATCCAAGCGGGACCCTCAGCCCCCGTCGCGCAAGTTCAGCGCGAAGATCTCCTTCTCCTCCCGGACGCCGCGCAACGCGTGGCGGCCGAGCGACTTGAGGCGGGCGTCGGCCGGCGCCATGCCGGCGACAAACTCCGCGGAAACGAGCACCGCATGGGCCAGCGGCTCGCACAACGCCTCAATGCGCGCGACCTCGTTGATCGCCGGCCCAATGACGGTGAAATCCAGCCGGTCGGTCGCGCCGACATTGCCGTAGAGCGCCTCTCCGAGGTGCAAGGCGATATCGACGGCGGCGAACGGGACGCCGGCCGCCGCGCGCGCGGAATTGAGCGCGTCGATGTTGCGCGTCGCCTCGATAGCCGCGTCGAGCGCGCGCCGGCAGGTCTCGGCGCTTGTCGCCTCCTCGAAGGGAAAGGTGGCGAGCATCGCGTCGCCGATGAACTTGAGCACCTGCCCGCCGCGCTCGCGCAGCGAAGCGGTCAGTGTCTCGAACACCTCGTTGATGAGCTCGACGACCACGGGGCCGGGCGCCGTGTCGCTGAGCGCCGTGAAGCCGCGGATGTCCGCGTACCACAGCACAGCGCGCAATTGATCGACCGTACCGCGCATGATTGAGCCGGCATGGACGCGGGCTCCAGCGTCCTGCCCGAGATAGGCGCCGAGCAGACCCGAGGCGATGACATGGCCCGCATGGGCCTTCATCGCCAGCGACAAGCCGGGCAGGGTCGCCTGGATCAGCGTCGCGTCGTCGTCGCTGAACCCGCCCTTCGCGTCCGTCGTGAACGAATAGACAATTCCGGTTCCCTGCGAGCGGTCCCCCTCGCCATAGGCGAAAAGTTGCGCCAGGTAATCCGTCGCGCCGAGCGCGAAGAACTCATCGAGAACGGGAAAGTCGCGCTCCTCAGGGTGTTCGATGCGCCGGCGCATGGCCGGGTTGCTCTCGCCAGCGCGGGCGCGAAGCATGAGCGCGTAGAAGGGGCTCCTGACCCAGATCGGCTCCTCCTGGCCGCCATGCGCGTATTGCTCTGGCTCGATGGCGTTGAGGTCGCGCCGCCAGATATAGCCGTAGCCGCCCCACTGGGGATGCAACGTCTCCATCGTCGCGTGCGCCCGCCAGAGCGGCGTTCCATCGATCACCAGGCGCTGGCAGTAGCCATCAAACAGGCAGTAGGCGTCCGCGCCGCGCAGGCCCTCGCGCACCGCCCAGATGTGCATGTCGATAATCCGGCGGCCGAGCGCGTCGTCGAATGTCCGACGCTGAATCTCGGAGAGCGTGTCGTCAGGGGGCATCGCGCCGGTTTACGGCTTCGGCGCGAATTTCGGAACCACGAACACCTCGCCCGGATAGATGAGGTTGGGATTGTGGATCACCCACTTGTTGGCTTCGACGATGACGGGATAGCGCGTCGGGTCGCCGTAGTAGTTCTGGCTCAGCGCCCACAAGGTATGGCCGCTGACGACCTTCTTGGTCTGGATCGAATCGATGACCGGATCAGCGGGCGAGGGGGCCGCGCCCGTGGACGCCGCGGCCAGCGTCTCGGCCGGAGCGGGCGCCGGCGCGTTGGGCGGAGCGGGCCCCGGCGCCTCGGGATAGGCGAATGGCGTGCCGGCGCTTGCGGCGACGGACGAGCCGCCCGTGATCTCGTCGGCGCGCATGAGATAGTCGCCCGCGGTCATGCCGCTCCTGATGGTCAGCGACCAGCGGCCGTCCGACTGCGTCGTGGCGTCGGCGACGGGGGCCTGATTGAGATAAAGACGTACGGTCGCATTCGGCTCGGCCGAGCCCTTGGCGAAGAGCCCGCCCGCGCCGTCGGCCTCGACCGTCTGGATCGCCACGCGGGCGCCGGGCGCGGCGCGCGGCGTGGCGATGGTCCGCATCGCCTGCGCTGGCGGCGCCGGAGCCGGCGCGGCGGTCAGCGCAGCCGCCTTGGCCTCAGGCGCGGGGGCGGCCGCTGGCGCGGGGGCGGCCGTTGGCGCGGGGGTCGCGGCGGCTTTTTGCGCGGGAGCGGGAACCGAGACCGCGACCGTGCTCGACGTCTCCGGCCCGGATTTCTCTCCGCTCGCTGAGAGCGAGAGGATGTGACCGCCCGGCGCGAGCGGAGGCGGAATGATGACGAACTGGCCGGCGGAATCGGCGGTCGCCTCAGCGACGGTCTTGCCGGCGTCGCGCAGCTCGACTGTCGCGTTCGGCGCGGCGCGGCCGGCGACCACCGCCTCGCCCGAGGGATCGACATTCACCACGTCAAAGGCCGGCGCCGCGGGCGGGGGCGAGGCCGCCGCCTCCTCCTTCGGCTTGGCCGGCGCCTCGTTGGGCTTGGCGGAGGGTTCGGGAGCGCTCGGCGCCCGGGGCTGGGTCTGGACGACCGGGGGAGCCACGGGAACGGTCGGGGGCTTCGGCTCGAAGGGTGCGCCGGCCACCGCCCGCGCCCGGGCAAGGTTCCACCACAGGAAGTCCGGATGGGTCCAATAGAGCGCGCTCGCGCCGGCGACCACGGCCGCCGAAGCGGTCGCTCCGATCCAAACCAACGTATTGCGCGACGGCATGCTCGCTACTCTCGCCCTCGAGCTTATAACGCTCGGCGATCATTGCGACAAATCCCGTCGCAATGCCGTCATGAATCGCCGCGAAGCCGGTCGAGACCCATGGGGGTCGCGGTCGCCCTGCTTCGGCGGTCTAACAGACTTTGGTGGCGCGGCCCTTTAGCTCCGGGCTTCAGGCCCGGAACAAGTCCCGCTCGACGCCGGCGGCCGCGAAGACATGGTCGCGGCTCGCCTCCAGTTCGGCCCTGAGCTTTGGAATGTCGTGGCCGACGATCGCCCCGCGCCATTTCTTGATCTGACCCGCGCAGAGCACGGTCGAGACGTTGGACCGGTCCATCAGCGTGACCACCGCGCCGGCCGCGTGATTGAGCGGCGCGACATTGAGCGCGGTCGCGTCCAGAAGGATGATATCGGCCTCCTTGCCCGGGGTCAGCGAGCCTGTCTTGCCGTCGATTTTGAGGCCCCTTGCTCCTCCGATTGTTGCAAGCTCGAGGGCGTCGGAGACCGACATGAGCTTCGGATACTCCTTGCCCTGCAAAGCGAGCTCGTTGGCGAGCATCCGCTGGAGCGTCAGCACGCCACGCATCTGGGTGAACATGTCCGCGGTCATCGTGCACTCGACGTCGGAAGACAGCGACACGCTCATCTTAAGGTCGAGCGCCTTCTGGATTGGCGGCGTTCCGTGCCGCATGTGCATTTCGATCGGGACTGCGAACGTGACATGTGCGCCTGCATCTGCCGCCGCCTTCCAGCCGTTCTCGCTCATGCCGGTCATGTGGATGAAACAGCAATCCGGGCCGAATTTGCCGGCTTTCGCCAGTTCGTCGAAGGTCGGCTGCATTCCGAACGTGCCGACGATATGCGCGGCGATCGGCAGGCTCAGCTCGCGGCCGACCTTCCAGGCCTCCTCGTAGCCGGGCAGGTAGATCTCGCCGCCCATGAACATGGTCAGCGACTGATCGGACGAGGAAAAGTGCTGTTCGCGGATGCGCTTGGCGTCGCCGGGATATTTCGTCTTCTCGCCCCAGCCCTCGAAATAGCCGAACACCGCCCGCCGCCCCGCGGCGCGAAGGCCCTCGATCGCGGCGTCGGAATGGTCCGGCGAGTGATGGATCTGGCTTACGTCCATCACCGCCGTTACACCGGCGTCGATCTGCGCCACCCCGCCAAACAGTTCGTTGATGTAAACGTCCTGCGGCCGATAGCCCATCGACAGCTTCTGAAGGATGAATTCGTAGTAGTTGTGCGCGCTTTCCGGCCGCCCGTCGTTGATGAGGATGCCGTCGGCGAGGAAGGAGCGCAGCGCCGTCTCGAACTGGTGGTGGTGGGTGTCGATGAAGCCCGGCATGACGATATGGCCGGCGGCGTCGATGACCGTGGCGTCGGGCGCGTCGATCCTGGCCGCGACTTCTACGATTTTCGTTTCCTCCAGGAGCACGTCGCCGGGGCTATGATTGCCGACGCGCGGGTCCATCGATAAGACCGTTCCGCCCTTGATTAGCGTGCGCCGGCCCTGAAGCCCGACCCCCTCGGGCATGGCCGAGGCCGCTGCGCCATGGGCGGCTTCGAGGTTGACGGGGGCGGCCCGGGGCAGACCGGGTTCGGTCGCTGACGCAGCGAGGCGGAAGGCGCTGCCTGCGTCTGCTTGCGACGCGGCGAACTCGCAAATCTGGCACACGCCGTCCCCTCCCTCATCCCCGGCGGTCGATACCGTCGGCTTTGCGCGAAACGGCAAGGAACCGGGCGCGGAGCGTCAATTCCCGGGGCCGATCGCTGGCGACCGTCAGAAGCGGTATGTGACCCCCGACGACAGGAGCCAAGGCTCCGCGGTGGTCCGGCTCGACGCAGCCGCCGGGATCCCGCCAATCGGCGGCCCGAGATTGATCCCGCGCGTCGTGACGTCGAACTGCGCAAAGATCTTCTTTGCGTCAAAGAAGAGGCCCCAGTGAGGGTTGAACATGTAATCAAAACCGCCCTGCAGCACGAGCCCGGCGGTCGGGTCGACGGAGACCCCGGTGCTGAACTCGCTTCGCGTCGACAAGGTGAACACCGGCGCGACGCCTACGCCCAGATAGGGCTGAAGCGCGCCCAGCTGTCTGAAATGGTAGACGGCGGTAATCGGCGCGGTCGCCGGCAGCGCCTCGAACAGGAGGGTCCCCGCAGCCGGCGCGCCAGGCGTAAATCCGGTAATTCTGACTTTCTCCCATGTCGGCACGCCAGTCGCCGCCTCGATCGACACGGTCGGGGTGACGAAGTAGCCGAGGATTCCGACGATCGTGAACAAGTTGGAATAGCTGGCGTTGCTGCCCGTCAAATGCAGTTCGGGCCCGAAGCCGCCGATGGGCACGACCCCCAGGCCGGGGACGACGGCGCTGGCCAGGGGCTGCGCATAGAGGTTCGAGGAACTCTGATTGATGACGCCGACCGCGCCCAGCTTCACAAACCAGCCCGGCGCCCCTTCAGGCAGGCTTGCGGGCTGCGCGGGGCTGGTCATGTCCGCCGCTCGAGCGCCATCCGGAGAAACACACACGATTAGGCCGGCGCAAACGAAGATCTTGACGCGCGCCCGCGATTTCTTTCGCGCCGTCATCGCTTCTTCTCGCGATCCCCCGACTCGCAACGGGGCGCCTTCATTGTGGCGCAAGACTGCCTTCCGTTCAACACGCATCGACGGGAGGCTG
>DATGHB010000495.1:0-3396 GCA_035308265.1 Roseiarcus sp. | reverse complement strand
GAGCCGGCGACGATTCCCGTCGAGGCGGTGTCGGCGACGCCGGCCGAATAGGAATCGCTTCGAGGAAAGGAACCGCGCCGTCCTTTTGGAGAGCGGCGCGGGCGCGCTCGGCGAAGTCCCCGCGGCGTTGCGTCGCGGGTGAGGGGCTGCGCCGCGCTAAACGATCCCTGACGACGAACCGGCGACCGCGAGGCGCTCCCTGGCTTTGATCTTGCGGTAGTTCGACAGATAGACCGCGATCGGATCGATCGCCCCGCCATTGCGCCGGCGCGCCTCGGTCAGAATCGGCGACATTGTGCGCCACCGCCTGATCGCCCACCGCCTTCTGCTCATGGGCGAGCGAGCCAAATTTGTAGGAAAGTTTCTGACCGACCGCGTCCTGAAAGGTGTTGGAATTGACCGCGTCGAAACCGACCCCGAGCGCGGCCGCGCGCTCGGCGAGCTCCCGATAATCGTCGACCTTGTCCCATGGGAAATGCGGCGAGCAGGCTGGGGTTGCCCGGGTAAGCTGATGGATCGTCGCGCAATCCTCGAGCTTGTCGAAGATGCCGCGCGGTTCGCCCAGGCCTGGGAAGCGGGCAAAGCGCGTGCCCCCCGTGCCGACCCCCCAGGTCGGAACAGCAACCGCGAAGGCGGCGACCTTGGCGGTGATGGACTCGATGTCGGCGCCCGCGCGTTCGAGGCGGCGCCCGAGCGCCGCATAGTCCTCATCTTGCGCGGTCGTAAGCCTCGCATTCTCCTTGGCGATCAGCGCGTCAGGGATGCGGTAGGACATTGGCCGCTCCGTTTCCTTAGAGCCCTCAGCGGGTGAAGCTCACCGCGTTGCCGGCGTCGACGTTGAGGATGTTGCCGGTACTCTTGGCGGAGAGGTCGGAAGCGAAATAATAGACCGCCTCGGCGATGTCCTCGGGATACACCGACCGCTTGAGGAGCGAGCGCTGGCGGTAGACCTCTTCGAGTTCGTCCTCGCTCACCTTGTTCGACGCCGCCCGTTGCGTCCGCCATTCCCCTTGCCAGATCTTCGAGCCGCGCAGCACCGCGTCCGGATTGACGGTGTTGGCGCGGATGCCGAAGGGGGCGCCTTCGAGCGCGAGACACCGCGCGAGATGGACTTCCGCCGCCTTGGCGGCGCAATAGGCCGACGCGCCGGGCGAGGCGGCGAGCGCGTTCTTCGAGGCGATGAACACGATCGAGCCGCCGAGGCCCTGCTCCTTCATGATCCGGTAGCCCGCCCGCGCGGAGAGAAAATACCCGGTCGCGAGGATCGCGATGTTGCGGTTCCAGAGCTCGAGGGAGGTGTCCTCGAACGCCGCGGCCGAAGCGATTCCGGCATTGGCGACGATGATGTCGACGCCGCCGAAGGCGAGAAGCGCCTCGTGAAACGCGGCGTCGACTCCGGCCTCGCTGGTCACGTCGACATGGATTCCCGCGACCGCGTCTTTGTCGAACCTCTTGCCAAAGTCGGCGACGGCCACATCGAGGCTTTGACCGTCGATATCGGCGAGCACGACGCAGGCCCCCTCGCTCATCAGCCGGGCTGCGATCGCCTTGCCGATGCCGCCCGCGCCCCCCGTCACCAGGGCGACCCGCCCGGCGAGCGATTTCGGCTTCGGCTGGCGCTGAAGCTTGGCCTCTTCGAGAGCCCAATATTCGATGTTGAAAGCTTCCTGCTCGCTAAGCCCGACGTAGCGGCTGACCCCGGTCGCGCCGCGCATCACGTTGATCGCGTTCGTGTAGAATTCCGAGGCGATCCGGGCAGTCGCCTTGTCCTTGGCGAAGCTGAGCATCCCGACGCCAGGGACGAGGTAGATGACCGGGTTTGAATCGCGCCTCGGCGGCGAGTCGGGATGTTTGCAACGCTCGTAATAGGCCGTGTAGTCGGCGCGATAGCCGGCGAGCTCGTTGTCAAGCGAGGCGACCGCCGCGTCGAGATTCCGCGCCGCGGGTTCATAGGGCAGCACGAGCGGGCGGATCTTGGTGCGCAGGAAGTGATCCGGACAGGACGTCCCGAGCGCCGCGAGCGCGTTGAGATCGCGCGAGTTGACGAATTCCAGCACCGCCGGCGCGTCGGTGAAATGCCCGATCTTGCGCGAGCCCTCGGAAATGCGCTTGCGAATGGCCGGCAGGAGCCCCGCCGCCACGTCGCGCCGGTCCGCCCGCGGCAAGGCCTCGACCCGCGGCCCGCCGAAGGCTTTTCCCTTCATGTTCGCGCCGAGCCATTGGGCGGCCTTGTTGATCATCTCGAGCGTCGTCAGGTAGCATTCCCTCGACGTCGGTCCCCAGGTGAACAACCCGTGCCCGCCGAGCGTCACGCCTTTCAGCTTCGGGTTGGCTTCCGCCATCGCGCCGAGCTTGAGCCCGAGATCGAAGCCCGGCCGCTGCCACGGCAGAAAGCCGAGTTCGCCGCCGTAAATCTCGCGGGTGAGCGCTTCGGCGTTCTCGCTTGCCGCAATCGCGATCACCGAGTCGGCGTGAACGTGATCGACATGCGCGTGGGGAACGAAGCCGTGCAGCGGGGTGTCGATCGATGTTGCGCGCGGATTGAGGTTGAACGCGCAATGGTCGTAGAGGCGCACCATCTCGTCCTCGTGTTCGAGGCCGCGATAGATCGATTTGAGCCCGAGAAGCTTGTCGAGATAGAGCGTCGCGAAGCCGTCGAGCTTCATCGAGCCGATGTCGCCGCCGGACCCCTTGACCCACAGGACCTGGGCCGACGCGCCAGTCAACGGATCGGCGGCGGTTACCTTGGCTGAAGTGTTGCCGCCGCCGAAATTGGTGATCCGCAAATCCCCGCCGAGCAGATTGGATCGATAGAGCAGGAGGCCGGGTTCGTCGAGCGACGCCGCATGGCCGTCGTCCCAGAGGTCGGGTAGGGAAGCGTCGAACCGAACTTGATCGCCGCCCATGTGTCCGTCCCTCTCAATGCCGTGCGATTTTCATTGGATCAATAGGCAAACGATCGAAAGGCGTCAACTTTCTTGCGCGATTGCGCGGGTTTAGTGAGCGAATTTGATTGGACTTGATTGACAGGGCGCCAGCCCCATGCAAATGAAAGCCCTAACGATCAAGGGTCGGGGGAACGACAAGGCTCATGCGGGAGAGACAGCGCGTCGAAATCGTCCGCGACCTGCTCGCCGCGCAAGGCTTCCTCTCCATCGGCGACCTCATGGCCGCGACCGGCGTATCCGCTGCTTCGGCGAGGCGCGACGCCGGCCGGCTTGCGGCGGCGGGCTACGGCGAGCGGGTCTACGGCGGCATCCAGAGAGTCGGCGGCGCCTCTTCGCAGCGGATGTCTCAGGGGTGGCTCGAGACGCCGGCGTTCGACATCAGCCGGGCGATCAATGTCGACGCCAAACGCGCGATTGCGCGACGCGCGCTTGAAATGTGCGTCGAGGG
>DATGHB010000494.1:0-7069 GCA_035308265.1 Roseiarcus sp. | reverse complement strand
TATTCTCGTTCAAGGACGACGAGGAGTGGCTGTCGCTGCGCTACGACCTCACCGCGCCGCTCGCCCGCTATGTCGCCGAGAATTACGACCGGCTGGCCAAGCCTTATCGCTCCTATCGCGCCGGCTGGGTGTTCCGGAACGAGAAGCCGGGGCCCGGCCGCTTCCGCCAGTTCATGCAGTTCGACGCGGACACGGTCGGCGCCGCCTCGCCTGCCGCGGACGCCGAAATCTGCATGATGGCCGCCGACTGCCTCGAGGCGCTGGGGATCAAACGCGGCGACTACGTGATCAAGGTCAACAACCGCAAGGTTCTCGACGGGGTGATGGAGGCGATCGGCCTCGGCGGCGACGCCAACGCCGGGCGGCGGCTGACCGTTTTGCGCGCGATCGACAAGCTCGAACGGCTCGGCGTCGAAGGGGTGCGCGCGCTGCTCGGCGCGGGGCGCAAGGACGAGAGCGGAGACTTCACTAAGGGAGCCGGGCTAGATTCGCGTCAAATTGAGCGCATCATGGTTTTCGCCCAAGTTCAGCATCAGAACATCATGCTTCGTGGCAATGTGACCAATCCAGTTCAAAGCGAGATGCTTCCAGGAGAAAAAATTCACACGTTCGAGTCTCTTGACGCCGACATCGACTACCATGTTGAAGGCAACTCCGCGACGATTGAACAGCTAAGCGCTCACTTCGGTGACGGCAGTACATCACGCGAAGGAATCGCCGAACTAGACGAAATTCGAGCCTTGGTTGAGGCGGCCGGTTATCGCAGGGATCGCATCCGCATTGATCCCTCCGTCGTCCGCGGGCTCGAATATTATACCGGCCCGGTGTTCGAGGCGGAGCTGACTTTCGAGACGCCCGGCGAGGACGGGAGGCCGGTGCGCTTCGGCTCGGTCGGCGGCGGCGGGCGCTATGACGGCCTCGTCGCCCGCTTCCGCGCGGAGCCGGTGCCCGCGACCGGCTTTTCGATCGGCGTGTCGCGGCTGCTTGCTGCGTTGCGCGCAATTCAAAGCCCGATCGTTAAGGCGGCGGAGACGCCCGGCCCGGTCGTCGTGCTGGCGCTCGATCGGGACGCGGATTCGATGGCGAACACTCAGCGGCTGGTCGGAAGCTTGCGCGTAGCCGGGATCGCGGCCGAGCTGTATCTCGGCGAGGGCAAGATGAACGCGCAGCTCAAATATGCGGACCGGCGCAAGAGCCGCGTCGCCGTCATCCAGGGATCGAACGAACGCAACGCGCCCGGCGGCCCGCAGGTCACGATCCGCGATTTGAAGCTCGGCGCGGAGCTTGCAAAGACGACCAAGGACCGCGCTGACTATCTGGAATTGCGCCAGCGCGCCCAATTCTCCCGGCCCGAGGCCGAACTTGTCGAGCGGGTGCGCGAGGTCCTGGCACGGCCTTGAGACTGGCCGGGGGGACCAGCGCACGCTCGCGAGCCCGATGTTTGGTCGCCTTGAAACCCATCCCCCTTATGCTAATGGTTTTGCTTAATGCAAGGGGCGTTCGGGGACGCGACGGATGTCAGCTCAGCCTGAAATCGACATCGAGAAGCACGCAGAGGGAGCGGCAAAGCAGTTCGCTCAACTTCGGGGGAAATACGAGTCCTTCGCCGAAAAGATTCGTGGAATCATTTCCGACTCCTTTCAGGACTCGCCGATCTGCAGAATCCACAACATTGAGCATCGAGCGAAGGACGTCGAGAGTTTCAGGAAGAAGAGCAGGAAGGAAAAATCCGAGGGGATTCCTAAATACTCGAATCCGATCGGAGAGATAACCGACCTGGCGGGAGTGCGGGTGATCCTGTTTTTTCCAGATGACATTGCAAAGATCTGCCAATTTATTGAAGAAAATTTCAGGCCGGAAGAAAAACGCGACGTAGGAGAAGAGAGATTCGCTCAATCGGGAAGTTTCGGTTACGCAAGCGTGCACTATCTCGTGAAATTGAAGGATGACCGGCTCAAGTTTCCCGACTTCGCCACCTACAGAGACATGGTTTGTGAAATCCAGGTCCGCACGATTCTCCAGCACGCGTGGGCCGAGATGGAACACGATATCCAGTATAAATCGACGCAGAGCCTTCCTGTCGAAATCAGACGGAAATTCATGGCGCTCGCCGGGATGCTGGAAATCGCCGACCGGGAATTCCAGTCCATTCAGCACGAGGACGAGCGGCTGCGCTTGTCCATCAAGAAATCCCTGGAAGAGCAACTGACGCGAGAGGGGATATCGACATTGGCCGCCGATGGCGGCGCAAGCCAAACCGAACCGGCCGCGTCGGGCCCCGCCGGAAGCGCAGACGCCGGGCCAATCATCGGTCGCGCAAGGGATCTCGTCATTGCAGGAAACTTCGAGCGCGCGGTCCAGGCTTACAGTCAGCGGATCGAGGCCGAGCCTGAGGCGCACACGCTTTACCTTGGACGGGCGAAAGCCCGGTTCCTGGCGGGAGATCACGCCGGGGCGCTTGAGGATATTGAGACGGCGAAGACCCTCAATCCCAACGACGCGGCAATCGCGCTGTTGAGGAACCAGATCGAGAGCGGGAATATGCCCTCTCCGGTCGCCGCCAATACCGAAAACGCCGCCAATTCGACCCGTCTGGCGACGGACGCATTGGCGCGCGGAGATGGCAAGGCCGCCTTTGATTTGTTTACCGAAGCCCAGAAGGCAGGCTACAACTTTGCATTCTCGATATTCAACATCGCCATGTCCCTGGCGCTGGCTAGAGACACCGTCGGGGCGCGCCAAGTTCTAGCGGAGCAGAAGCCGGTCCCGGGAACTCCGATGCAGATCAACCTCACGGCGCTCAACGCGATTTTGGATTTGATCGACGGCAAGGACGCAGGCGAGAGCCTCGAGCGGCTGAAGGCGAAAATGGATGCGATGCCCGATTTCACCTTCGACCTGTCGCCGCTGCGCCATCTGGAGAAGGGCTTGCATGCGCGAAAGGAAGCGGGTCCGCCCGGGATCGATCAGATATTCTCCATATTGAGACGGCCAAAGAGCGGATAGGGATTGCAACGGACGAAAGCATGGGCAGGCGAGGCGCCAATGAGCCGATCGCCATGAGGCTTCTCGTGGACCGGCGCGCGTTCGTTCTGGGCGCGGCTGTCGGGGCCGCGGCGCTCGCCGCCCGTCCGACGCTGGCCAACGTGCCTCAGCCTTATGCCTGGACCGCTTTGCCGCCCAGGCAAAGCCGCGAGGCCTTCGTCGCATGGATGGTGAAGAATCGCGGCGAGGACCCGCATTTTCTCGCTGAGCGCTTTGATCGCTTCCAGCAACTCGTCGCCCACCATGACGTCTGGGACGAGGCCGACATGCGCGCGTTCCTCCTGACCCCGCGCGAGGAGTTCGTGACCGCCGAGAACCTGGACCGCGCCTACGAATGGCATCATCTCAACATCGGCTTCGGTGTCACCATCACCGGCCCGCACACCGTCGCGCGTATGACCAACACGCTTAAGATCAAGCGGGGCGACAAGGTGCTGGAGATCGGCACCGGCTCAGGCTACCAGTCCGCGTATCTTTCGAACCTGACGCCCAATGTCTGGTCGATCGAGATCATCCCTGGCCTCGCGAAGCGGACGCGGGCGGTCTATGACCGCCTGATCGCGCGGGGCTACAGCGAATACGGCTCGATCCGCGCCCGCAACGCCGACGGCTATTACGGCTGGATGGAGAATGCGCCGTTCGACAAGATCATCGTCACCTGCGGCATCGATCACATTCCCCCGCCGCTCTTGCAGCAACTCACGCCCGACGGGATCATGGTCATCCCCATAGGCCCGCCCGGCGCGCAGCACGTCTTGAAGGCGGTCAAGCTTCGATCGGCCGACGGCCAAATCAAGGTCACACGCTCCGATATCTATGGCGGAGCGATCATTCCGTTCGTGCCGTTCACGGGGTCGCACGCGTCTTGAGACCGCGAGGCCGCCGGGAGAGAAAAACGCGAGAAAAACCATGACCGCCGAATCGACCCTTGCCGTCGCCGCGCCGCCTGGCGTCGCCATCAATCCGATGAACTTCGTCTGGGTCGCGGCGACCTTCGCCGTGGTTGCCGCGGCGATCGCCTTCGGCAGTCTCTGGGCGCTCAACTTCGTTCACGTGATCGCAGGCGTGATGTGGACCGGCATCGACCTTTTCATGGGCTTCGTGATCGGGCCGATCCTGCGGGCGGCGCCCTTCGAGGCGCGGCGCGCGATCATCACCCGGCTCACGCCGAAGACGCTCTTCCTCATGCCGGCCCTCTCGATCTCGACCGGGACCAGCGGTTGGTTCCTTGCGCAGCGCCTGGGCTTCCTCGATCTCGCCTATCCACAATTCTATTGGGTCGTCGCGGCGCTGGCGATCGTCACCATCCTGACGATCCAGGGACTGGGATACCTCCTGCCCACCAATCTCAAGGTCTATCTCGAATTGAGAAAGCCGAGGCCCGACGGCGCCAGGATCAGCGCGCTGATGAGCCGCTTCTTTTATGTCGTCGCCTTCCAGGGCGCGATGCAGGCGGCGATCATCGTGGTTATGGCGAGGTTCGCGACCGGCCTGTGAGAGGGGCGTTCAGCTCGAGCCGATCAGGATTCCCGCCGCCAGCACCAGCGCGCCGCCGATCATCACCTTGGCCGCCGCCGATAGAGGCGGCGTCTCCATGTATCGCCACTGGATCCAGGCGATGACGATGAGTTCGATGACGACCACGATGATCGCGATGACCGTCGCGGTATAGAAATAGGGAATGAGGTACGGCAGGGTGTGGCCGATGCCCCCGGCCGTCGTCATGAGTCCGCAGACCACGCCGCGAAACAGCGGCGCGCCGCGCCCGGAAAGCTTGCCGTCGTCGGCCAGCGCCTCGGCGAAGCCCATCGAAATGCCCGCCCCGACCGAGGCGGCGAGCCCGACCAGAAACGCGTTCCACGAATTGTGGGTCGCGAAGGCCGCGGCGAACACCGGCGCCAGCGTCGACACCGAACCGTCCATCAACCCGACCAGGCCAGGCTGGATGATCTGCAACACAAACCGCCGGCGTTCGTTCTCCGCTTCGGCCCCGCGCGCGGAGGGGGTGAGGAGTTGCTCCTCCAGCCCGGCGGCGATCTGGTCGTGCTTCTCCTCCTCCTCGGCGAGATCGCCGAGGAGCTTGCGGGTCGAGGCGTCGGTCGTGCGGGTCAGGGCCTGCCGGTAGAACCGCGCCGCCGCGCGCTCCATCTCGCGCGCGTGCGCGCGCACCGTGTCGATGCCGAGCGGCCTCGTCTGCCAGACGGGCTTGGCGGGGATGTAGCCGCGGATGTCCTGGCGCCGCACCAGCGGAATGTGGTCGCCGAACTTCATGACGAAGAGATCGATCAGCCTGCGCCGATGGCCGTTCTCCTCGGCCGCCATCTCGTCGAACACCTTGGCGCTTGCCGGGTAGTCGTCGTGAAGGCCATCGGCGAAATCGGCGAAGATGCGCGCGTCCTCCTCCTCGTTGCTGATCGCGAGGGCCAGGATTTCGCGCTCGGTGAGATCGTCGAATTTGCGCATGGGCGCTCCCGCACGGACCCCGATTTAGAATGCTTTCAATTTAGAATGATTCTAAAGTAGCGTCGCGTTGCGGGTCAACGGCGCCCCGCGCGGAAGCGACGCCAGCGAGGCGGTCGGCGCGAAAGGCCTGGCGAGCCTACCTTGCCAGTGCGGAAGGGCTGGTCTAGACGGAAAAACGCGCACCGCGCCCGCGTTTTAGGCAATGTCCGCGCTTTGATTTCCTTCTTCGTCCGGCGATCGTGGTTCAGCTCCCTTCTCTAGACCGATTCAACCGCATCGTCGTCAAGGTCGGCTCATCGCTTCTGGTCGACGGCGATCTCGGCGCGGTCAAGCGCGCGTGGCTCGAGGCGCTCGCTTCCGACATTGCAGTCCTCCATGAACGCGGCGCGAACGTGATTGTGGTGTCGTCCGGGGCGATCGCGCTCGGCCGCACCATCGCCAGGCTCCCCAGGCGGGCCCTGAAGCTCGAGGACAGCCAGGCCTCCGCGGCGATCGGGCAGATCGCGCTCTCGCGCGAGTGGGCGCGGGCGCTCGCCGAACGCGGCATTGTCGCGGGCCAGGTGCTGCTCACCTTGCAGGACACCGAGGAGAGGCGCCGCTATCTCAATGCGCGCGCGACCCTCGGGCGCCTGTTCGCGATGCGCGCGGTTCCCGTCATCAACGAGAACGACACGGTCGCGACCACCGAAATCCGCTACGGCGACAACGATCGCCTGGCGGCGCGGGTCGCCGCCATGATGGGCGCGGACCTCCTGATCCTGCTTTCCGACGTCGCCGGGCTCTATGATTCGCCGCCTCATCGCAACGCCCATGCGCGATTGCTGCCTCTCGTCGAGCGGATCACCCCGGAGATCGAGGCGATGGCCGGCGGCGCAGGGTCGGACCTCTCGCGCGGGGGCATGCGCACCAAGATCGAGGCCGCCCGCATCGCGACCTCAGCCGGCGCGCACATGGTGATCGCCGACGGGCGCGTCATCCATCCGATCGCGCGCGTCGCGGGCGGGGAGGAATGCACCTGGTTTCTCACGCCGTCCAATCCGGTCGCCGCGCGCAAGATCTGGATCGGCGGCTCGCTCGAGCTCAAGGGCGCGGTGTTCGTCGACGCCGGCGCGGCCGCGGCGCTCGCCCTGGGGAAGAGCCTGCTGCCGGCCGGGGTGACGCGGGTCGAGGGAGTGTTCGCGCGCGGCGACTGCGTCGCCATTCGCGACGAGCGCGGGGCCGAGATCGGGCGCGGGCTGATCGCCTATGACGCCCTGCACGCGGAGCGCATCCGCGGCCGCAATTCGCGCGATATCGCGCATATCCTGGGGACGGCCGGACGCGCCGAAATGATCCATCGCGACGACATGGCCCTCACCGGACGCTGAGGCACGCGGCCGGACCGCCCTTGGCAGGGCGGGTTCGCTCCATGCATAAGGTTGAACATGGGCTCCGTGGGTGAACGTCGCGCCCGCCTGATCTCCGTGCCGCGCCCGGCGCTGGTCATGGTGGCGACCGTGCGCGCCCGGTTGCGCAGAAGCGAATTGGGCCTGACCGCGCTGGCGATCGGCGTCGGCGTCCT
>DATGHB010000493.1:0-20023 GCA_035308265.1 Roseiarcus sp. | reverse complement strand
CCTGCCGTCCGGCGGGGCCGCCGACGCCCGACCCGATCTCTTTTGCGAAAGCCGCGTTTGGCGCGCCAGGAACAGGACAAGACATGCGCGTTTATTACGATCGAGACTCCGACCTCAATTTGATCAAAGCCAAGAAGGTGGTGGTGGTCGGCTATGGCAGCCAGGGCCACGCGCATCTGCTCAATCTGCGCGACAGCGGCGTCAAGGAGATCGCGGTCGCGCTGAGGCCGGGCTCCGCCTCCGCCAAGAAGGCCGAGGCCGAGGGGATCAAGGTGATGACGGTCGCCGCCGCCGCCAAATGGGCCGACATCGTGATGATGCTGACGCCCGACGAATTGCAGGCCGACATCTATCGCGACGAGCTCGCGCCCAACATGAAGAAGGGCGCGGCGCTGATGTTCGCCCACGGGCTGAACGTCCACTTCAATCTCATCGAGCCGCGCGCCGACCTCGATGTCCTGATGGTGGCGCCGAAAGGCCCCGGCCACACGGTCAGGTCCGAATACAAGCGCGGCGGCGGGGTGCCATGCCTCATCGCCATCCACCAGAACGCCAGCGGCAACGCGCACGATCTTGGCCTCTCCTATGCTTCCGCGATCGGCGGGGGCCGCGCCGGGGTCATCGAGACGACGTTCCGGGAGGAATGCGAGACCGATCTCTTCGGCGAGCAGGTGGTTTTGTGCGGCGGCCTCGTCGAGCTCATCCGCGGCGGCTACGAGACTCTGGTCGAGGCCGGCTATGCGCCGGAAATGGCCTATTTCGAATGCCTGCACGAAGTGAAGCTGATCGTCGACCTCATTTATGAGGGCGGCATCGCCAACATGAACTACTCGATCTCCAACACCGCCGAATACGGCGAATATGTCTCGGGGCCCCGCATCGTGACGCCCGGGACGAAGGCCGAGATGAAACGCGTGCTTACCGACATCCAGTCGGGCAAGTTCACCCGCGAGTGGATGCTGGAGAACCGGGTCAACCAGACCTCGTTCAAGGCGATGCGGGCGCACGCGAACGCCCATCCGATCGAGGAGGTGGGCGCGAAATTGCGCGCGATGATGCCCTGGATCGGCAAGAACAAGCTGGTCGACAAGGAGAAAAACTGACCGGCGAACAACCGACCGGCGGGCGGGCGCGCGCGACACGGCGCCGCGCGGATTTCGCTCCGGCGTTTCCGCTTGCCAGCCTCACGGGCCTTTGCTAGATCGCGGGGCCTTGCCCGGGCTGGCGATGTCCGGCCAAGACGATGGGCGCATAGCTCAGTTGGTAGAGCAGCTGACTCTTAATCAGCGGGTCCAAGGTTCGAGCCCTTGTGCGCCCACCATCGAAATCAATGACTTAGCTGAGTTTTCGCTCTCAGCGGCGCGTTCGTCGCCGTTCAAGGCCGTCAGCCCAGCAACCGCAATTCCGCTATCACCTGTCGACCCCCTGATCATCCCGCCCGTAGCTGTAGGGCCGCGGAAAGACCAACGACCTTCTGCGGCGTACCGCAAGTCAAAACAAGCAAAGGAGGTCGGTGACTGGGCAGAACAGGTCGTGGTTCGTTTTGTGCAAGAGCGGATACGGGGGTGCAAAAACTGCGTCCACCGGGCCGCTGCGAATGAAACGCCCGGCTGGGACATCGACTAACTTGACTCAAGGGGTGAGCTAAAGCGCCTCGAGGTTAAGGGAACCGCCGGTGCGGCGTTCGCAGGCATCGAGATGACAGCAAATGAGATACAAGCGGCACGAACTCATGGCGTTAATTATTGGCTTTATCTCGTGGCCGATTGCCTGACCGACACTCCACGAATCCAAGCGATCCAGAATCCA
Organism: Roseiarcus sp.; assembly: GCA_035308265.1. Lineage (GTDB taxonomy): Bacteria > Pseudomonadota > Alphaproteobacteria > Rhizobiales > Beijerinckiaceae > Roseiarcus. Next base: position 18,214 of record DATGHB010000493.1, on the reverse strand, counting down.
GGTGCCAAGCTCAGTGCGGGAGAGTGGTCTGCAGCGCAGACACTGTTCGCGGTCAGATTTGGTGCGACGTCGCCATGCTGCAATGGGCAGTCCAGAACGGCCGCTTATTGCGCCTACCGGGAAGGTCTGAGCCGCGACGCCAACGAGATTCAGGTTGGCAACGCGAAAACCTACTCCTTGTTGAACGTACCGTTGGCCCGGATCGCGAGATTCCCGGCAACCATGTTGCCTTTTGGCGGGGGCATTTCAACTCCGACATTTTCTCCGGCGTTGACCTTTGTCGGAAACCATAGAGACCACGCCACCTGATAGTGCAGAGTTGCTTCCTCAGGCGGTCCGCCTTGCACTGAATCGGTACTGACCTTTGTTGAGTCCGAGTCCACCTCCCATAGGAACTCACTACTATAACTCAAACATTTCGCGGGGCAAAAGTCTTTGGTAAGGAATTTACCATTTTCGAAATGGTACGTCACTTCGCCATTCCACTTGACGACCTCGAACCCGAATCCGTTGATTACCTTTCCATCCCATGACAGGGTGCTCTCCTGAGGACCTCGTGGCGTGAGGTGCTCTGAGCAGTTTTTGTTCGCGGGGGAAAACCAAAGAATAGGTTCAAATTTAGGCACGTTGTTTTGATCAGTAACGAAAATGGTATAAAAACGTCCCCCATCGTCCGTTACCCAATCCACTTGATATATACGGTCGTCGTCCGATATCCCAATTCGTCGGACGAGTGTTTCGACTTGCAGAAGATATTCATGAACCGCTGTTTCACTCCATCCAAGCTGGCTAGGATCGGCAATCTGTCTTTGCGAAGCACATGGCTCGTTCGCCTCGCAATGTCGATTGAAGACTATAAAAGCTTTGAAGACCCGGCCGTGCATATTGGGTAGGACCGTATTGTGGACTATCTCTCGAATCTTTTCGTTCGCATTCCCACTGCTGACGAAAACAACTCTTTCTATATGAACGGGATATCCCGTATAAGGAACCGTTTTATTCAAGAAATTCTGTACACCTGCGGCACTCTGCACGGTTATCGGCTTTCGTGTTTTTTTGTCGAAATCAAAATCGGGTTTTAGACTTGAAGTACCGGGAACTTTTGGCATGTCGGGCGGTCGCGATTCGTGAATATCAAAAGCAGAAAAATAAAGGAAAAGACCAACTGCTACAAACAAGGCGATAGCTGAAACGAGGACGATAGTTCCTTTGCTCATAAAGCCCTCCCCATTCCTTGCTCATTTACGCAACGACCACTAATTATATTCGTCGGGCTGCGGCTTGAGCCTTCCCCTGTTGAGCCTCTTGGCCATTCTTAAAGCCCCTGCCTGTCGGAGTTGGAACCCGCTGATTCTAACATCCTTCTAGCAGTCGCTTTTTTGCTTGTGGATATAGAATCTCAGCTTCGAGCCCGCCATGTTCGCGGCGATCCCCCGGAACCACGAGGAGCCCCGTGATTTACCGGCAAGGTTTGAGCCGCAATGATGCCAGCCGACCCTCGTGTGCACCCATTCCCGGGCACCCGCCTTCATAGCAGCCCTAGGAGAAGGTCGAGTTCGTTGCTGTGCTGATTGGTCGTCGCCGCCTCGCAGACCGCACGGGGCATGCTACAACGTTTGCCAACCCTCGATCCGCGGAAGGAGGTGAGAGTGGATTGGATCATCGAGACCCACGACGAGAGGACGGGCCGCACTGGACAGCGGCGTTTCGAGACCGAAGCCGCTTTCATAAGCGCAGCGCAGGACGTTCTCGAAGACTTGTGGCAACGATTCATCGCCGCGACGCTTCCCGATGGGACCATGCTTGACGAGGAGAAGCTTCGGCAGCGCATTCCGCGGCGCGATCATCGGTAGCGTCCGCAGTCGAGCGCCACCTCATCCTACCGGGTGCCTGAGAGGGCATGCTGCGCGAATCGCGATGTGCGAGCAACAATGAATTTCAGCCCTGCATCCTCAAAGACACGCACTGACAGAAAACGCGGTTTGCGGATCAATCGCAACCTATTGATTCATAATAGGCAAGAGTTGGCTCAGTTTGTGAAAATTCCTAGTAATATCAGTCCCCACATGGGAGTCTTAATCAGCGGGTCCAAAGTTCGAGCCCTTGTGCGCCCACCATCGTCCCCGTTCTGATCGGCAGGCGAGACAAAAAGCCCCGCGCCGGGCGAACCGCGCGGGGTCTTGAAGCACGTGAGCCCTGCCAGGACATCGGTGGCCAGGGCGGCAGGGCCGTCGGCGGCGCGATCAGGCGGCGCGCAGATTGTCGGCCGAAGACTTTCCGGTCCTTCGATCGGCGACAATCTCATACGAGATCTTCTGTCCCTCGCTGAGGCTGCGCATCCCCGCGCGCTCGACGGCGCTGATGTGCACGAACACATCCTTGCCGCCGTCATCCGGCTGGATGAAGCCAAAACCTTTTTGGTCGTTGAACCACTTTACGGTTCCTTGCGCCATGAGACACTTCTTTCGAGTATGTGTTTAAGTGGGCCGCGCCGCGGCGCGACGCCGGCTCATAGTGATCGAGATTTTGGAAGAAGGTCGTCAGTCCGACGCGGAGCCCGCGGCGAGGCCAAGGCATTCGGCCGAAACTCGATTGGCGGGGTTTAGTGCACGTCAGCGCCTTCCGCAAGCCCCAAGGCGAATGCGCCGGATCGACGCGCCGTTAAGAAATCGGGATTGGCCGCTCCCGTCGCGCGGTAGAGCCGGGCCGATCCAGGCCGCGCGCCTTTCATGTCAAAAGCCGGCGATCTCGTGGACCATCTTGGTGAAGCGGGTCCGCTCGTCGGGCGTCAGATTGGCGGTCTCCACATCGAGTTCGTTGTCCTTGAGGCCCGCCGCCTTGGCGAAGCTGTTCCAGGCGGCGGCCTTGGCCAGGTCTTTCGGCAGCGCTTCGCCCTTGGCGTAAAGATGAGCCACGCGATTCTGGGCGATCGGGTTGCCCCTTGCGGCGGCGGTGAGAAGGATCTTGGCCGCCCCGGCCTCGTCCCTAGGGACCCCCTCGCCATTGAACAGCATGATCGCGTATTCGACCTGGCCAGCAATAACCCCGTCGTCGGAGGCGCGCTTGAGCCAGTGCACCGATTCGCCGATGTTCATGGGCACGCCCTTGCCGTCGCGCAGCATGACGCCGTACGAATAGGCCGCGTCGTCGTCGCCTGCATTCGCGGCGCGAAGGAAGTATTGCGCCGCCTTGGCGTAGTCCGGCGCCTTGCCGTCCATTCCCTCGAGCGCCATGACTCCAAGGTTATAGAGCGCGCCGTGATGATTCTTGGCCGCGGCGCGCTCGAACTGGGCCTCGGCCGCGACCGGGTCCTTCGGTACGTCTTTCGCGCCCTGAAGCATGAGCGCTCCGAGTTCATAAGCCGCCTGCGGATCGCCGAGGTTGCTGGCGAGCCGGAACCACTCCGAAGCCGCGTGGTCGTCGCGGGGAACCGCCGCGCCGTCGCGATAGATCTCGCCGATCAGCGTCATCGCCGCCGCGTCCTTCGAATTGGCGTCGAGGCGCCGTTCGGCCTCCATGAGGGCGTAGAGGAAATTGCCCCGCTGGTAGGCGCCGAAGGCCAGATCCGCCGGGACTCCATCCGCCCGCGGCGGCAGCGGAGGCGGCAACGAGTCGCGGGGCGCCGGGGCCACGCCCCCCTCCCTCACGAACGGCGAGGCGACATTCGGCGATGGCGCCGGCTTTGCCGATGGGGCCTGCTTGGGCCCCTGGGCGAGCGCCGCGCCGCTCAAGCTTATGCCCAGGGAGAGGGCGAGCGCGACCCTCCTCATGGGGCCGCCGCGCTCACGCTCGCGATCGAGGCCTGCGCCCCGCGCGCGGCGGCCGCTGGCGAAGAGCTCCCGAAGACCGCTTCGCCAAGGGCGACGAAATCGGCGCCGGCCTCCTTGAGCGCGCGGGCCTCGGCGAGCGTGGCCGCGCAGGCGACGCAAGGGGTCTCGAAGATTTCCGCCCACCATGCGACCCGATCGGTGAGCGGTTTCAGACCCATGGTCGGCGTTGCTCCGTCGAAGTCTCCAAACATGACGTAGTCGGCTCCCATTTCGCCTGCAATCATCGCCTCGTCGCGGGTGCGCAAAGCTCCCGCGCCGACAATTCGTTGCGGTTTCAGCCGCTCGATCGCCTGGGAAAGATCCGCTCCGGCGCCCGCGACATGGACCCCGTCCGCGCCAAGCCGGGCCGCGAGCCGCGCGTCGTTTTCAATCAGCAGCGCACAGTCGGCGTCGTTCGCCGCGCGAAGGAACGGCGCCGCGACGGCCTCCGCCCTCAAGAGCGAATCGGGCAAAAGACGCAGCAGCGCGCAAGCGACTGGCGCGGCCTCGAGCGTCGCGGCGAAAATCCCGGCGAAGGCCTCGGCGTCAGCGGCCGCGAGAGGCGGAGTGACGAGATAAAGCGCGCGTTCGGGCGAGGCTTGAGAGGTCAGGGGCATGGACTGCAAATCGGACCGGAACCTGCATGTCGACGACCATTGCGGCCAAATGGCGGTCGAGGCAAGCAGCCTCTCCGCGATCCGATCGAATCGCCCGATGAATGTCCGAGGCGTGACCTGCGCGCCTGGATGCGCCATCGCTTCTTTTTGCCCGCCGAAGCTTTTCCGGAATCGGCGTCGAAGCGTTTTCAATCGCGAGATCTAATCTTAACGGTTTTCTAGGGATGCAAGGTTTAAGGCGGACGTAAGGGGGAAGGCGCCGACTTACCAAGGTGAGAGTAAGAGCATGCCCAGGAGCGCGACGGAGCATCCGCAGAAATCCCAACGGCCAAACCTACTTCAAGAGTTTGATAATTCTCTGCCGGACTTCAAAAACCTGGACGAAGAACACCATCTTAAGTTTGTGAAGGCAATTCGCATGCTTTGTGCGTACTTCAACGTGTCGGAGGCTCGACTACGTAGGGATCATTCCTTTGAGCTCAGGCCTACGCTCATTCACCTTGATCAACTTTATGACGAATATCATGACAAAGACTCCATCCTCGCGTCCGCAATATTGATCGTCAAGCTGCACATCGAGTCGCATTATCTTGATGGTCAAGACGCCAATCTAGTCCACAACTTGACGGGCCTCCATACATATCCGCTAATCGCTTCGACTGTGCGCTCCGGTTGAGTCTGCGGCGCTATGACCCGAAACCCGGAGTGGGGCCCGGCGCTGTTCGCAAGGCGCGCGCGGCGCGTTTTAGCCCGCGATCTGGTGCGAAAAGGCGGCGCGAAGGCGCTCGACCCGCGAGGCGACCTCCAAGGGCGCACTGACCGGCGCCCGCGAATGGGCGATGATCAGGCCCTGGTCGAGATGCATCACCCGCTCCTGGATGCGCAGCGAGCGCTGGCTCAAGCGCCGCAGGCTCGCCGGCAATTGGTCGAAAAGCTCGGGCCCGCAGCCGTGGTCCTCGCGGAAAAGCTTGACCCGGACGCGCTCGGCCTGGGCTTGCCTCGAGGTCAGTTCGCCCTCATTGACGGCGCGCTGGAGCAGGAGCCAGGAGGCGATCTGCATGAGCCGCGTGGTCAGGCGCATGCTTTCGGTCGAATAGGCGACGGCGGCCGCGCGGGGAAGGCCGCGGGATTCCTCCCGTCCCGGACCGTCGAGGTAAGACGCGGCCTCCTCGACCAGCGCCATCCCTTCTCGAAAGAGGTCCTTGAAGGCCCCGGAGGCGGCAAGGCGGTGAACGAACGGAATCGCGGTCGAGGGCGCCGCGGTCGCGGCGAGAACGCGTCTCGGTCCTTCGTACTGGCAACCCATACGCCCTCACTCCCATCCCATTGACGCGAAACGCGCGCGGGCGCTTGGGCCACGCGCGTTCCATGGAGCCGCAAGGCCACAATAGCCTGCTTGCGGCCGCTTTTGCGCATTTACCATTGAGCAAGGTTAACCGGGAGGCCCGCGCTCGGCGAGCGGACAAAAAAGCCGCCCCTTAAAGAGCGGCTTTCAAGGTCACTATGGGAGGGTTCAAACGAGGTGGCCCACTGAGAACCTATGGGCCAGGCAATTCATAAACGATAAGAATTAACGGCCTCTTAAGGCGCCCCCTCGGGCTCCGCGCGTTGTCAAAACTTGAAGGCGGAGTGGGCCGCCGCGCGCGTCGCCTGGCGCGCCTCGATCGCCTTCTCGAGCCGCTCGATCTCTCGGCGCAAGAGGCCGATGCGCTCGGCGAGCTCGGGGGCCGACAAATCGTCGATGGCCTGCCCGATCTCGTGAGCGAGGGTCGGTTTGGGCTTCGCCCCGAATATGGATTCATCGTCGAATGCAGGCATGCGGTCCCCCGGTCTCACTTCGTCAGGCGACGATGAACCCGCCGCCCAGCACCCGCGCGCCTGCATCGGTGGAATCATAGAAAACGCAGGCCTGACCGGGCGAGACGCCGCTTTCGGGCTCGACGAACTCGATCTCGCCCGTAAGGTAGAGCCGGGCGGGCGTAGGCGGACGGGTCGAGCGGACCCTCGCTGCGATCGGCAGTCCGCCGGCGGGCAAGGCGGCGAGCGCGCCAGGACCGATCCAGTTCAAGTCGCGCAACCGAAGCCGCGTCACCGCGAGAGCGGAGCGCGGGCCGACGATGACCCGCGCGTTCGCCGCGTCGAGCGCGACCACGTAGAGGGCCTCGGCCCCCGCGACGCCAATGCCGCGCCTTTGCCCGATCGTGTAGTGAACCACACCGCCGTGCGAGCCAAGAACGCGCCCGTCCACATGAACGATCTCGCCGGGAACGGAAGCGCCCGGCATCAGGCGCTCGATCATGCCCGTGTAGTGTCCCGACGGCACGAAGCAGATGTCCTGGCTGTCGGCCTTCTCGGCGTTCGCCAGGCCAAATTCGCGCCCCAGTTCCCGCACCCGCGCCTTCGGCATTTCGCCCAACGGAAACCGAAGGCGCCTAAGTTGCGCACGGGTGGTGGCGAACAGGAAATAGCTCTGGTCGCGAGAGGGATCGGCGGCGCGGTAAAGCGCTCGCCCGCCGCGCCCATCGTCGCGGCTGATCACGTAGTGTCCGGTCGCCAGCAGGTCGGCGCCGAGGTCGTTGGCTGCGTCGAACAGATCGACGAATTTCAGGTGCTGGTTGCAGGCGACGCACGGGACGGGCGTCTCGCCGGCGATATAGGCCCGGGCGAAAGGCTCGATCACCTTCTCGCGAAAGCGGTCCTCGTAATCGAGCACATAATGGGGAACGCCGAGACGCGCGGCGATGTCCCGCGCATCGTGGATGTCCTGCCCGGCGCAGCAGGCGCCCTTGCGGTGAGTCGCTTCGCCGTGGTCGTAGAGCTGCATGGTGACGCCAACGACGTCGTAGCCTTCGGCCGCCAGCAACGCCGCCGTGACCGACGAATCGACGCCTCCCGACATCGCAACGACGACGCGGGTTTCGGCCGGGGGCTTGTCGAGCCCTAAACTGTTCGGCGCGCCGTCCAGGGTCGGCGCGAGCGATGGCGCGAGCATTTCGGTCTTCTGCGGGCAAGAACGCCGGACAACCAGATTATCTTGGGCTTCTCACCCGATCCGGCAAGGGCATAGACCAATTTGGCCGCCCCGGCCATACCGAGGCTGGCGATTAGGATGGATTCAAGCCCAAGCGGGCGGGATCGTCATTCCTGCGCCGCCAGCTTGTCCGCGAACAGGCCGACCGTCTTGGCGTAGACCGGCGCGGAATTCCATTGCAGCAGGACGTTGAAATTCGGCTGGCCCTCGTCCCAGCCAGCGCCCGGGGTCCACCCGTGCGCGCGCAGGAAATTCGCGGTCGACGCCAGCGCATCGGCGGGGCTGGAGACAAGATCGCCCCCGCCTCCCCCTTCGGCGTTGACCCCGAATTTCAGATAGGCCGACGGCATGAACTGGGTCTGGCCGATCTCGCCGGCCCACGCGCCCCGTTGCGACGGCCGCAGGAGACCGCGCTGGACGAGCATGAGCGCGTCGATGAGCTCGGCGCGATAGACCTGCGCCCGGCGGCATTCATAGGCGAGTGTGGCGAGCGCGTTGAAGGTGGGATAGGCGCCGGTGTCGGCGCCGAAGCTCGTCTCGAGGCCCCAGATGGCGACCAGGACCGGCCCGGGCACACCATAGTGCTGTTCGATTCGCTCCAGCGGCTCGGCGTAGGCGAGCAGCATCGTCTTGCCCTTCTTGAGGCGGCTCGGAGAGATGTGGCGCGCGGCGAACGCGGCGAAATTCGTCCCAAAGTTCTGGCCGCGATCGTGTGCGGAAACCGACGGATCAAACGTCACGCCGCTCAGCGACGAATCGATCACCCGCTGGGAAACGCCGTCGCGCAGAGCGACTTGCTTGAACGAGGCCAGCCATTCGCTGAAGCCGTCCGCGCTGTCGCCGCAATCCGCGGCGCGCGCCGAAGCGACGCCGACCGCCGCCACCGCCGCTATGACGAGCGTCGCTTTCAAAGGCGTCAGTCCCATTCCTGCTCTCCCGAATCATCGCGGCGGTTTTCAAAAAGTCGCTGAACGCCAAACAAGGCCGAACATTGGCAAGGATCCTTCGAGGGTTATCGACGCTCGCGAGCCCTGCCCACGCAGAAAGGCGCCCCACAATTCAGCTCATACATCCGTATATTTTTGCGGCCCTCGCTTAGGCAAATCTTAAATCGCCTCGCCTATTGTCGCGGAAATTGTGTGACATGCGTCTGAGTGAGAGTCCAATGAGTGAAACGCTGCGACCGAGAGTAAAATACGTCATCGGTCCTGACGGCAGTCCCCTGACCATCGCCGACCTGCCGCCGCCGAGCACGCGCCGCTGGGTCATTCGCCGCAAGGCCGAAGTGGTGGCGGCGGTTCGCGGCGGATTGCTGTCGCTGGAAGACGCCTGCTCGCGCTATACGCTGACGGTCGATGAATTCCTGAGCTGGCAAATCTCGATCGACTCTTATGGTCTGGCCGGCCTCCGGACGACCCGAATCCAGCAATACCGGCATTAGCCGGCCCGTCGGCGTGCGCGCCTCACGGCATGAGCTGGCCGCCGTTGACCTCGATGATCTGCCCAACGACATAGGCGCTCAGCGACTCTGAGGCGAGGAAGAGGTACGCGCCGACGCAGTCCTCGGCGGTCCCGAGGCGGGCGATCGGAATCGCCTTGCGCATGGCCTCCAGCCCCTCGGGAGTCGAATAGCGCTCGTGAAACGGCGTTGCGATCACGCCCGGCGAAACCGCGTTGACGCGGATCTTCTTGCCGATCAGCTCCTTGGCGTGGCCCTTGGTGATCGTGGAGACAAAGCCTTTGGCGGCGGCGTAGATCGCTGAGCCGCCGGCGCCGCCGTTCAGCGCCGCAATCGAGGTCGTGTTGATGATGAAGCCGCCCTGCCGCTCGAGCCACGGCAGCGCGGCGCGGGTCACCCAGATGACCGACTGAGCGTTGAGATCGATGACGGCCTGGAGATGTTCGTCGCTGGCCTCGAGCGAGTGGACCCGCCCAAGCATAAGGCCGGCGTTGTTGATGAGCCCGTCGAGACGGCCGAACCGGGTCGTGGTCTCCGCGACAATCCTCGCGCACGCCTTCGGGTCGGCGACGTCGCCCTTCACCGCCAGCGCCTCACCGCCGGCAGTCTTGATCTCGCTCATCAGCGCGTGAGCCGCATCGGCGCTCGAATGATAGCCGATGGCGACTCGCGCGCCCTGCTCGGCGAAGCCTCGCGCGACCGCGGCCCCGATCCCCGTCGAGCCGCCGGTGATCAGAACGGTTTTGCCGGCGAGATCGGGGATAACGAGACGCGAAGCGGTCATGGGCGGTCCTCTGGCTTACGGAAGTCGGCGCGACAATGCGTTCCAAGGCCACGCTGGCGCTGGTTCTGGATAGTCCCGTCGCGCGCCCTATATAGACTCGGGAAGCGGCGGAGAGTCCAACCCTATGAGCGAGGCGCGCAAGCTCGCGGCGATTCTGGTGACCGACATCGTCGGATACTCGCGGCTCGCGGGCGCCGACGAGGACCGGATCCTGGCGCGCCTGCGCACGCTCAGGAGCGATCTGATCGAGCCGACCATCTCCGTGCACCGCGGGCGGGTGGTCAAGCGCACCGGCGACGGGGCGATCGTCGAGTTTCGCAGCGTCGTCGACGCGGTGCGCTGCGGGATCGAGTTGCAGCATGGCCTCGCCGAGCGCAACGCCGGGCTGCCGCCCGAGCGCCGCATCGACTTCCGGGTCGGCATTCATCTCGGCGACGTGGTCGAGGAGAGCGACGGCGACCTCATGGGCGACGGCGTCAACATCGCCGCGCGTCTCGAGGGCATCGCCAAGCCCGGGGCGATCGCGCTTTCCGAGGACGCCTACCGGCAAGTCAAGGGCCGGCTCGACGTGAGCGTCAGCGACCTCGGCGAAACCGCGCTCAAGAACATCGCCGAGCCGGTCCACGTCTATTCGCTCGAGGTCGGCGGCGCGCCCGCGAAGCCGGCGGCCGCCTCCGCGAAGCCCGCGGCCCCGCCGCGCATGTCGCTGGTCGTCCTGCCCTTCGCCAGCCTTGGCGGCGACGCCGAGCACGAAGCCTTCGTCGATGGCGTCACCGAGAGCCTCACGACCGATCTTTCGGCCCTCGCCAACGCCTTCGTCGTGGCGCGCAACACCGCCTTCACCTACAAGGGCAAGCCGGTCGACGTGAAGCAGCTCGGCCGCGACCTCAACGTCCGCTATGTCCTCGAGGGAAGCATTCAGCGCGGCGGCTCGCGGCTGCGGGTCAACACGCAGCTCATCGACGCGATCACCGGAAACCACCTGTGGGCGGACCGGTTCGACAAGCCGTTGGCCGATCCGTTCGACATGCAGGACGAGATCGTATCGCGGCTCGCCAACCTGCTGCGCCCGGAGCTGATGGCGGCGGAAGCCTCGCGCGCCGAGCGCGAAGCGAACCCGGACTCGGTCGACCTCTATATCCAGGGCGTGCAATGGTTCAACAAGGGCGGACTCGACAACATCGAGCGCGCCCGCGGTTTTTTCGAGCGCGCCATCGCCCTCGATCCCACGAATGTCGACGCGCTGGTCGGGGCGGCGCGCGCCGGCCTGCTTGTCGGTGCGATCTACAGCAACGACGACCGTGAGCGCCATCTGGCCGCCGCCGAGGCGCAGCTGATCAAGGGAATCTCCATCGCTCCGCGCAACTATTGGGCGCATATGTGGCTGGGCTTCGTGCTGGTGCTGAGCAATCGCGCCGCACGCGGCATCGGCGAACTGGAGCGGGCCTCCGCGCTCAATCGCAATCTCGGCGCGCCGCACGCCTGGATCGGTCTCGCCAAGATCACCATGGGCCGGCCCGAGGAGGCCGCGACTCACATCAACGAGGCGTTGCGGCTCTCGCCGACCGATTCGTTCGCCTTCATGTGGTCCCATCTTCTGGGGCTCGCGAAATTCCATCTCGGCGCCGATGAAGAGGCAGTCGCGCAGTTCCGCCGCTCGGTCGACGCCAGCCGGAACTATCCCTTGAACCATTTCTACATGGCCTCGGCGCTCGCGCATCTCGGCCGCCTCGACGAGGCGAGGGCCGAGGTTGCGGCGGGCCTCGCGCTTGCGCCGAACTATTCGATCGCCCGTTTCCGCAAAGGCGCGGAGAGCGACAATCCGACCTTTCTCGCCCAGCGCGAGCGTATCCTCGAAGGGCTCCGCAAGGCCGGCGTCCCGGAGGGATGACGCCTATCGCGGCGCAAGCTCGGCGATGAGATCGTTGGCGGTCCTGGCCATCGCGAGCCCCGCGGCGACGTCGAACGCGTTGACCGCGGCGACGACGCCGATGTTCCGCGCCGGCGCGAAGGCGACATAGGAAAAGATCCCCTCGAGCCCGCCCGCCTTCTGCAGGATGAGCGGCCGGTCGCCTTCGGGCGCCATGATGACCCAGGCGAGCCCCATCGCGTCCATATGCCCGCTTTCATCCATGCCGAACACGGCGCTCAAGCCATCGCGCCAGAGATAGGCGGCATGGTCGATAAGCCGCTCGGCGGCGCGCTCGTTTCCGAACCGGTCGAGATGCCATTCAAGCCAGCCGAGGAGATCGCGCGCGGTCGAGTAGAGGCCGCCCGAGCCGACGATGACATCGCCGGTCTTGGCGACGGGGAGGGGCGAACCGTCGAAATTATGCCCCTGCGTGACGCGCGCAGTTTGCCCGGTCGAGGGGGCATAGGTCGTATCGCGGAGGCCCAGCGGCCGGAGAACGCGCGCCTCGAGAAGGTCCGGGTAAGGCTGATGCGCGGCCCGCGCGAGCGCCACCGCCAGGAGGTCGAAACCAAAGTTGGAATACGAAATCGCCGTCCCCGGCGTGAACATCAGCGGGTTGGCCTTGAGCCAGCCCGCGAACGCCTCGGGCGTGATGTTGACGAACGGATCGTCCGGCGGCCCTCCCTCGTGAGGGACCTCGCGCGGCAGCCCGGCTGAATGGGTGGCGAGGTCGATGAGCCGGATCGGCCGCCCGCCCTCCGACAGCGGCGCGGCGAACTCGGGGCAATACTTGGTCAGAGGATCGGCGAGGCTCACCACGCCGTCCGCGGCCAGGCTCGCCAGCACCTGGCCGGTGAACGCCTTGGTGACCGAACCGATCCGAAAGAGGGTGCCGGCGCCGGGCGCCTCGTCAGCGTTGTCGGCGCGGCGGCCGAAGCCCTGGATCGACGTTTGCCCGTCGCGGACCACGCCGAGGACGAGCGCCGGCGTCTTGATCGACAGGAACAGGATTTGGCCCGCGAAGCCGACCGATTCGTCGAGCATGGCCTGGGTCGCCCGCGCGGGGCGAGGCCACGGCAAAGCGGCGGCGGCGAGAAGGCCCAGGACGTCGCGTCGGCGCATCATTTCCGCCTCCCACACCTCAATCTTCACGTGCGACGCGCTTGCCGCGCGCTCGGACGCTAGCATGGGCGCGCGGCCGGCTAGAACAATCGCCGCCGCTTGCCCGACGCCACGACTTGGGCCAAGGCTCGAGGGTGGCCCGGCGGCGCTCCCCCGTTCGTCTTCTCGCGCTTGGCGCAGGTTTGGCCGCGCTCGCGCTTTTCGCCCTCTTCATCGGCCTTGTGGCTCTCTACGCCTTCGCGCGGCCCGTCTCGACGCTGATGCTCGCGCGCACGGTTCAAGGCAAGAGCTATGAGCGCATTTACGCCCCGCTTAGGACCATCGCGCCGGCCGCGCTCACCGCGGTGATCGCCTCGGAAGACGCGACCTTCTGCGACAATGACGGCGTCGACTGGGGCGCTCTGCGCGAGGTCCTGACCGGGGCGGGCAAACATGGGCCGAGCCGCGGCGCCTCGACCGTCACCATGCAGACCGCGAAGAACCTGTTCCTGTGGCCCGGCCGCTCCGTCATTCGCAAGGGGCTGGAGATCGGCATGGCGCTGGTTTTGGGCAAGGCGTGGTCGAAGGCGCGCACGCTCGAGATCTATCTCAACATCGCCGAATGGGGCGACGGGCTTTACGGGATCGAAGCCGCGGCGCATCGCTATTTCCACAAGAGCGCAAGCGCGCTCAACTTCCACGAGGCGGCGCTGCTGGCGACTTCGCTGCCGAACCCGATCCACCGCAACCCGGCCCGCCCCTCGGCGCTTCAGCGCCGCCTCGCCTTGAGCCTGGAAGCGAAGGCGCGGGAAAACGCCGATCTGCTCCATTGCCTGCCGCGATAGGCCTGCGGCGACGGGTCAGCCCGAATGGCGCCGCGATTGGCGGGAACCGGCAGCGCGCCTATTCTCGCTGCCATCAACGGACAGCGAGCACACTGAACATGGCGATATTGCGCACAGCCGCCCTCCTTGCCGCATTCGCGGTTCTCGTGCCGGCCCACGCCGATGCGCAGGACCCGAACCTCATCTTCCGCGAATCGACGACCTTCAAGTTTCTGACCCCGAACGACAAGCTCGCCGTCTACGGCATCGACGATCCGATCGTCGAAGGAGTCGCGTGTCACTACACCACCCCGGAAAAGGGAGGGGTCTCCGGCGCGCTGGGGCTCGCCGAGCAGACCTCGGACATTTCTCTCTCCTGCCGCCAATACGGCCCGATCAAATTCAAGGAAAAATTCTCGCAGGGCGACGTGGTGTTCAGCGAGAAACGGTCGCTCTTCTTCAAGAAAATGCAGATCGTCCGCGGATGCGACACCAGGCGGAACATCCTGGTGTACATGACCTACAGCGACAAGCTGATCGAAGGCTCGCCGAAGAATTCCACTTCGTCCGTGCCGATCGCGCCCTGGGGCGCGACCAACGATGTGGAGAAGTGCGCCGATTTCCTCCGCTGACATTGGGGTCGCCGGAACCTTGGCCGCCACGCTCATGCCCGGGCGGCGGCCGACGTTCTTTCCGCTTCCAGCGCGATTCGCCGCCGGGCCGGACCGCGCCGCCCCGAATGTGATCATACATAATAATTATGTGTTTAATTTGAAACGCGAACCTAAACAGGGCCCCAAGGCCCTGAAAACATTGGAGCGCGGAACTTAAAAAGAACTAAGCTGACGGGCGCTATGTGATCCGCCCTGCTGAAGGGGGCGCCCTCCGGGCGGCGGCGCCCAAGGCCGGAAGGCTCCCGGCTCACCGGCCGGCGGCGAACTCCGCGGGGCGGCTCGCGCGCGCCAGCGCGTCGAGCACGGCGTTGATCATGCCGCTCTCCTCGGGGCCGAAGAAGGCGGCGGCGACGTCGACATACTCGGTCACCACCACCCGCGCCGGCACGTCCGGGCGGCTGCGCAATTCGTAAAATGCCGCGCGCAGGATGGCGCGCATCAGCGCTTCGACCCGGCGGAGCGGCCAGCCCTTGGCCAGCGCATCGTCGAGGCCGCGGTCGATCGGCAACTGATCGCCGAGCACGCCGGAAACCACGTCGCGAAAGAACGCCGGGTCGGCGGGCGTATAGGCTTCGCCCTCGATCTCGCGCCCGATCCAGTGGGCTTCGAACTCAGCGAGGATATCGTTGAGGCCCTTGCCGGCGATCTCCATTTGATAGAGCGCCTGCGAGGCGGCGAGGCGCGCCGCCGACCGCCGGTCAGACCGTTTCATCGCTTGCTCAGCCGGCGGGCGAGATGAGCGAGCCCGATCGCCGCCCGCGCCGCCTCGCCCCCTTTGTCGCCGCGCGCCGGGTCGGCCCGCTCCTCGGCCTGCTCGATCGTCTCGGTGGTGAGAATGCCGTTGCCGAGCGCAAGGCGGCGCTCGACCGACATGTCCATCAGCGCCCGAGCCGACTCGCCGGCGACAATTTCGAAATGATAGGTGTCGCCGCGCACGACGCAGCCGAGCGCGACGGCGCCGTCATAAGGCCGGCCCGCCGCCTTCGCCGCGTCGAGGGCGATCGCCATGCCGGCTGGAATCTCCAGCGCGCCGGTCACGCTGATGAGATCGTAGTCTGCGCCCGCCGCCTCGATCGCGCGGGTCGCGCCGGCGATCAGGTGAGCGCCGATCGCGTCGTAATAGCGCGCTTCGACAATGAGGAAGCAGCCGCCTTCGAAGCGAGGCAGAGTTGTGGCGGCCCGGCGCGGCTCGGCCATCGGCGAGGTCTCTTCAAGTCTGGCTTAAGAACGGCGCCCGTCCATAAAGGCCGCGAGCCAGAGAGGCAAGGCGCGCTCACTTCCGCGAGCGCCAGCGTCCATATCGCCACGGCCGCGCCCACGAGGCGTCGGCGGGAAGCCGGGCGGGCGGCGGATCGTAGCCGGCGCCGCCCCACGGATGGCAGCGGCACACGCGCGCGATGCCCATCCAGGAACCGGCCCACAGGCCATGGCGCTCGATCGCCTCGCCCGCATAGGCCGAGCAGGTTGGCAAATAGCGGCACTGCCGGCCGATCAGGCTCGAGAAGGTCAGCTGGTAGGCCCGGATCAGCGCGCGGGCTGCGCGGCGCGGCGCGAAAACGGGCGCGCTCACGGCGCCGGCGCCTCGGTGACCGCCGCCTCCCGCGCCGCGATCTGGGCCAGCGCGTCGGCGACCGCGTCGAAGGTGAGGAGCGTGGAGGCGTGGCGGGCCTTGTAGTCGCGCACCGGCTCGAGCACCGCGAACTCCGCCCACTTTCCTTGAGGAGGCGGGCCGTTCGCCTTCAGCATCCGGGTCACGCAGTCGCGCAACTCGATGAGCTCGCCGGCGCTCGCGCCCAGGATATGACGGGCCATCAACGACGACGACGCCTGGCCCAGTGCGCACGCCCTGACGTCATGGGCGAAATCCGTGACCTGTCCGTCCTTGACGCAGAGGTCGATCGTCACGGTCGAACCGCAGAGCCGCGAATGGGCCTTGGCGCTGGCGTCGGGGTTGGCGAGCCTCCCAAGTCGCGGAATGTTGGCCGCCAGCTCGAGGATGCGCCGGTTATAGATGTCGTTGATCATCTGAGCTCAATTTCCAGCGTCCCCAATATAGGTCGCGAGAAAGCCGAAATCGAGGCCCAAGGGCGCGCGGACAGAGAGCCGCGTTGAGAGGCGGGGATGGATAGCGCACGATCACAAGCTGGGTCCACTGCGGCAGGCGACCGGGAGGCAAGCGACCGGGAGGAAGGCGTTGCGTTCGCGCCGAAATTCGGCGCGGACGGCCTCGCGACTTGCGTCGCCATCGACGCCAAGCGCGGCGACGTGCTGATGGTCGCCCATGTGAACGAGGCCGCTTTGCGGGCGACGCTCGAGACCGGGGTCGTCCATTACTGGTCGCGCTCGCGCGGCGCCTTGTGGCGCAAGGGAGACACCTCCGGCCAGACCCAGACGCTGGTCGAGTTGCGCGTCGATTGCGACCAGGACGCCTTTCTGGCGTTTGTCACCGTCGCCGGCGACGGCGGCGCCTGCCATACCGGCCGGCGGTCATGTTTCTATCGACGGGTTGAAACGAACGGCGGCGCGGCCCGGCTCGCGTTCGTCGAACCGTGAGCCGTGATGTTCCGCCGCTATCGCGCGAGCAGCGGCGGCGAGTTGCGCCGCCGGGAACAACTTCACGTTAATGGTCTGGCTATATCTGGCGGGCAAGCTTAAGTTTCGTACCGGAAGGCAAGCAGCGAGGCGGCTATCACCATCCAGACGAGTTGGGCGATGTTCAGGGCGGCCTATCGCAGAAACGATACTGAGCCGGCGTCGGGCGGCGCACGGCCCCGCAGGGCGGCGAAAATCGGGATCGTGCTCGGAGCGGGCGCCGCGCGCGGCTGGGCCCACATCGGCGCGCTGAGGGAACTCGACGCGCTGGGCTTGCGGCTCGATGTCGTGGTCGGCTCGTCGATCGGCACCCTGGTCGGCGGCTGCTACGCGGCCGGCAGGCTCGACATGCTCGAGGCCTTCGCCCGCTCTTTGACCAGGCGCCGCGTGCTCGGCCTCCTGGATTTCTCTTTCACCGGCAGCGGCCTCATCGGCGGCGAGCGGCTCCGCGCGAGGCTCGCCGCCGAGCTTGGCGGGCTCCGCATCGAGGATTTGCCGGTCCGGTTCGCCGGCGTCGCCACCGAGATCGGCGGCGGCCATGAGATCTGGCTCCGGCGCGGCCTGCTGGTCGACGCGATCCGCGCCTCCTATGCCTTGCCTGGCGTATTCGAGCCGGTGAAGATCAATGGACGCTGGCTCTTCGACGGCGCGATCGTCAATCCGGTTCCAGTCAGCGTCGCGCGCGCGCTCGGCGCCGAGCGGGTCATCGCGCTCAACATTTCGAGCGACCGCTTCGGCCGCGGCACCGCCATTCAAGACCCGTTTGGCCGTCCGGAGCCCCCGCCTTCGGTCGAGGCGCCCGCGCGCGACTCGAGCGGCATGATCGCGCGGTGGTGGCGCGGCGCAAACGGACCGAACCGGGCCGGCGGGCAGGCCTCGGCGCCCGGCCTCATGACCTCGATGGTTAGCGCCTTCGATATTCTCCAGGACCGCATCATGCGCTCGAGGCTCGCCGGCGATCCGCCCGACGTGCTGGTGCACGTCAGGGTCGGAAACGTCGGCATGTTCGAATTTCATCGCGCCGACGAGCTGATCGCGCTCGGCCGCGAGGCGGTCCGCAAGGCCGCCGTCGAAATCGGCGAGCACGTGGAGCTCGCGCGGACCGGCGCCGCCGGGGCCTGACGCTCCGGCGGCCGATCGGCGTTACGCCGTCGCGATATATTCGCGCAGAGCCTGCCGTTCGCTGTCGAGCGCATTGACGTGGCGCTTGACCACGTCGCCGATGGAGACAATGCCAATCAGGCGGCCGTGCTCCACGACCGGAAGATGGCGAAACCGGCCTGCCGTCATCGTCTGCATGACGTGCTCGATCGTGTCCTCGTTGGTTACGGTGACGACCTTCGGCGTCATGTGGTGCGACACGGGATCGTTGAGCGCGGCGGCGCCGTGTCTGGCGATGACGCGGACCACG
>DATGHB010000492.1:0-9517 GCA_035308265.1 Roseiarcus sp. | reverse complement strand
CCCACGCCATGCACGCCCGCCAGCTCGTCCAGATTGCTGGGCCGGCGCTTCGCCATTTCGATCAGCGTCCGGTCGGCGAAGATCACATAGGCCGGCTGCTTCTGCGCCGCCGCGATCGCGCCGCGCAAAGCCTTGAGCGCGGCGAGGAGCCCAGCGTCCGCATCGCTCGGCGCGGCGGCCTCGGCGGGGCGGCGCCGGCGCGCTTTCCGGTTGACCACGTCCTCGCGCAAGGCGAACGGAACCTCGCCGCGCAGCGCCCGCCGGCCCGCTTCGGTGAGGATCAGGCGGTCGCGGTCTTGCCCGTCGCGCTCGATCAGGCCGCCCGACTGCAATTGCCTCAGCACGCCGCGCCACTCGGCGGGCGCGCGATCCTTGCCCACGCCGAAGGTCCTGAGCAAGTCGTGGCCGTGCCGCTGGACGGCCTCGGTCGCCTTGCCGGACAGGATGTTCGCCAGATGGCCGAAGAAGAACCGGCCCGAGGTGCGTAAGATAGCCGACAGCGCCTTTTGCGCTTCGATCCGGCCGTCGATCAGCCGGACTGCCCCCTGGCAGACGTCGCAATGCCCGCATGGGGCCGACTCCTCGCCGAACATGGCGAGAAGCGTCTGGCGGCGGCAGCGGGCCGTCTCGCAGAGCGCCACCAGATCGTCGAGCTTCATCATCTCGACCCGCTTGCGCTCCTCGGGCGCGGCGCTCTCGAGAATCTGGCGCCGCCTGAGCTCGATGTCGCCCGCGCCGTAGAGCGTGAACGTGTCGGCAGGCAGGCCGTCGCGGCCGGCCCGGCCGATCTCCTGGTAATAGGCTTCGATCGACGAGGGCATGTCGGCGTGAAAGACGAAGCGGACGTCGGGCTTGTCGATCCCCATGCCGAAGGCGACGGTCGCGCAGACCACGCAATCGTCCTCGCGCAGAAAGGCGTCCTGGTTGCGGGCGCGAGCCCCATGATCGAGCCCAGCGTGATAGGGGAGCGCGCGCCGGCCGGCGCTGATGAATTCGGCCGCGAGCTCCTCCGTGCGGCGCCGCGACGCGCAATAGACGATCCCCGCTTCGCCCGGATGAGCCTCGAGTCTCGCGATGAGCTGGCGGGTCGCGTCTGCTTTCGGCCGCATCGCCAGAAACAGGTTCGGGCGATCGAACGAGCGCACGAAAACCCGCGGGGCCCGGCCGAACAGCTTGTCCGCGATCTCGCCCCGCGTGGGCGCGTCCGCGGTCGCGGTCACCGCGATCGTCTGGACGCCGGGAAACGCTTCCGCGACCTCGCGCAGGCGCAAATATTCGGGGCGGAAATCGTGACCCCATTGCGAGACGCAATGCGCCTCGTCGATGGCGAGGAGATCGACTTGAGCCTTGCTCAGGGCGGCGACCATGCCGTTGCGTAGCAGTCCTTCGGGCGCGATATAGAGGAGTCTCAGCGAACGCTCATCGAGGCCGCGCGCGACCCTGCGGCGTTCGTCGGGATCGGAGGAGGAATTGAGGCTCGCCGCCTCGACACCGGCCTCGCGCAGTTGCGCGACCTGGTCGCGCATCAGCGCGATCAGCGGCGAAACCACGAGCGTGAGGGCGCCGCGGACGATCGGAGGGATCTGGAAGAGAAGCGACTTGCCGCTGCCCGTCGGCATGACCGCGAGCACGTCCTCGCCCGCAAGGGTGGCGGCGAGGACGTCCTCCTGTCCGGGACGAAAATCCGAGAAGCCGAAGACGGTCGTGAGCGCCGAGCGCGCCTTGGCCATGAGGGGGGAGTCCGGGGCCATCAGCGAGGCCCGACTCCGTCCGGCATTGCCGCCGCCCCGGCGATGGCCCCGCGCAACGCCCCGATGAGATAGAGCGAGCCGGTGACGAGGAGCCAGGCGTCGGCCTGGCAAGCCAGTTCGAGGCCGCGGCTCAGCGCCCGCCTTGCGTCCGGCTCGACCTCGCTCTTGAGGCCAAGCGAAGCGGCGAGCGCTTGCAGCTCGCCCGGCGCGCGGCCCCGGCTCGATCCGGGCAGGTCGGTGAAGACGGCGGCCGAGGCGCGCTTGCCGAGTTCGCGCAAGAAGCCTTCCGCGTCCTTGTCTGCGGCGAGCGCGACGACCGCCACGCAAGGGCCGGCGAGTTCGGGGCGAAGCGCGAGGTCGCGCAGCACGGCCTCGAGGTTGAACGGCACATGCGCGCCGTCGAGCACGACCGCAACGCGCCTGCCCGCGGCCTCGACGGCGAAGCGCTCCATCCGCCCGGGGAGGCGCGCGGCGGCGCGGGCCTCCCCATCAAGGAGCGCCGCCCCGACCGGCTCGCCCGAGCGCCCGCTGACGCCTTTGCGCCGAAGCTCGCCGAGGACCGCGGCGGCGAGCGTCAGGTTGATTTGGTCGATCGTGGCCTCGGCCTGAAGCCGCGGGCGCCTGACCCGCGAGCCGAGCTCCTGAGCCCTGGCCTCGAGCACGGCGCCCGCTTCGTCATGCAGATCGAGCGGGGTGACGAGCGTCGCGCCTTTCTTGAGGATGCCGACCTTCTCCCGCGCGATCCTGGCCCGCGTCTTGCCCAGGATCTCGGTGTGCTCGAGCCCGATATTGGTGACGACGGCGATCTCGCCATCGACGATGTTGGTCGAATCGAGCCTTCCGCCCAAGCCCACCTCGACCACCGCCCATTCGCGCTCCGTCTCGGCGAAGATGAGAAAGGCGGCGGCGGTGAGAAGGTCGAACCAGGTGGCGTCGGCCGCCGGAGTTGAGGCCTTGCGCGCCGCCTCGTAGGCGTCGAGCGCGCGCTCGAGCGCGCGCGCGAGCGCAGGCTCGTCGACCTCGCGCGAATCGAGAGTGACCCGCTCGGTCAGCCGCTCGACATGGGGCGAGGCGTAGCGCCCGACGCTGAGCCCCGCGCGGGCCAGCGCGGCCTCGATCAGCGCCGAGACCGAACCCTTGCCCTTGGTTCCCGCGACATGGATCGAGCGGAATGATTCTTGCGGATTCCCCAGGCGCTGAGCCAGGTCGATCATCGGCTCGAGTCCGACACGCATCGCGCTGCGCGGCCGGCGCTCCCAGTCGGTGAGCGCGTCGAGGCGCTCGGTTGCCCGCAGGAGCTCCTGATTCTCAGCCAAAGCCGCCATGCCGCAGATGGCATAGTGGGTTTGGAGCGCGTTGGCGAATGCCCTGGCGGGAGTGCGCCCTGGTCATCGGCGCGGCTTGGGTGGGCTCCATTCCGCTTGGGCGGTAGGGTGGATTCGGGGGAACCAAACGCCGGGACTTCGCGTTGGGGGGCTTGCGGAAGGACGAGTCCGCCAATTTTGAGAGGCTGTCTTTATGCCAGGAAATCTCATCTACTACGCGCTGGTTCTGATCGTCATCGCGCTGGTCGCCGCGGTGCTCGGATTTGGCGGCGTCGCCTCGACCGCGATGGGCGGGGCCCACCTTCTCATCTGGGTGGCCGTCGTCGTGCTGATCATCGGGGTCGTGTTCGCCCTCATCCGGCGAACGTAGGGGAGCGTCAGCCGCCAAGGAGTTCCATGCCAAGCTCAGCCCCAGCTCTTCGCATGTCGCGGTCGAGCGTTGCGAGCGGCAGCGCTCGTCTGTGGGCGAGTTCGACATAGGCGGCGTCATAGACTGTCAGGACGAATCGATCGGCGAACTCGAGGGTGGCGGTCCAGGCGCGTGAATCCGTTTGCGCGTCCACGATAATGTCGAGGTCGGCAAGATCGGCGAGCGCCGCTCGCCGAAACTCATGGCCGATCCGTCCGCGACGGACAGCCGCGGTCAGGCTATTCGCGATTTCGAGGCGCCACAGCGATGGAACGAACGCGCCTTCATTTGCAACCGCATTGAAGATGCGGCGGATTGGGTCGGTCGTTTCGTCGTCATAGATCCAGGCCAGCGCGGCGGAAGTGTCGAGCACAAGGCTCACGGCCGGCCTTCATCGCGGTAAGCCTTCCATTCCACCCAGTCGAACCGGCCAAGCTTCGCCCCCTCGGCGCGCTCGCGGATGCGCCGAATCGCGGCGTGCGCCTCGTCCCGCCCGGGCCTCGCGCGCGCCGGGACCATTCGGGCGACGTCCTTGCCGTGCCGTGTGATGGTCACTTCCTCGCCTTGCTCGACGAGGTCGAGCAACTGGCCGAGCTTGTTTTTTGCCTCGAAGGCGCCCACCACTTTCATGCAGATTAAGCTAGATTAAGCTAGCCTAAAGTCAAGAGACCCCATATGAAGCTGCGCGCCTCCGCCTTCGCCCGCCTGCGCTCGCCTCCTTGCGCGCCGGGAGCGCGACCCGCTCGGCCAGGTTCGGAAACGCGTCCTCCTTGTTGGGAAAGGCCATCGCGGCGACGAAATGGCGCTGGAAGGCTGCCTCGATCGCCGTTTCGATCTTCTCGATGCGCCTGACGACGCCCTCGATCTCCGCCCGCGCGGCGAGATTGAGAAGGGCGATGCGGGCGCCGGTTCCGGCCGCGTTGCCCGCGCTCGCCACCTTGGCGAGGTCGCAGTCGGGAATGAGGCCGAGCGTCATCGCATGGAGAGGATCGATGTGGCTGCCGAAGGCGCCGGCGAGCGCGATCCGCTGAGGCTTGGCGCCCGCGCGCTCGATCAAGAGCTTGGCGCCGGCGTAGAGCGCGGCCTTGGCGAGCTGGATCGCGCGCACGTCGGTCTGGTGGATGAGAAGGCGCGGCGCGCCCTCATGCAAGACATAGGCAAAGGTGCGGCCGGTCGCCTCGATGCGCTTCGTTCGCGCCGCGAGCCCGCCATCGATGACGCCGTCTTCGGACACGATCCCGGCCAGGAACATTTCCGCGATCGCCTCGATGATGCCTGAGCCGCAGACGCCGGTCACGCCGACATTCGCCGTCGCCGCCTCGAAACCCGGCTCATCGGACCAGAGATCGCAGCCGATCACCTTGAACTTGGGCTCGAGCGTTCCGCGGTCGATGCGCACGCGCTCGATCGCGCCCGGCGCCGCGCGCTGGCCGCAGGAAATCTGCGCCCCCTCGAAGGCCGGTCCAGTCGGCGAGGAGCAGGCGAAGAGCCGCTCGCGATTGCCGAACACGATCTCGGCGTTGGTGCCGACATCGACGAGGAGGGTCAGTTCGTCCTTGAGATGCGGGCCCTCGGCCAGGACAACGCCCGCCGCGTCCGCGCCGACATGGCCCGCGATGCAGGGGAGCGCGTAGACGAACGCGCCTGGCGCGATAGCGAGGCCAAGCTCGCGCGCGCGTGTCTCATACGCTTCGTCGATGGTCAGCGCGAACGGCGCGCCGCCGAGCTCGGTCGGATCGAGGCCGAGAACGAGGTGGTGCATGATCGGATTGCCGACCAGCGTGACTTCCAGGATTTCCCCGCGCGCGACCCCCGCCTCGCGCGCGGCCTCGCCGATCAGCGCGTCCATCGCCTCGCGCACCGCGCGCGTCAACTCCTTGTCGCCCCCCGGATTCATCATCACGTAGGAGACGCGGCTCATCAGGTCCTCGCCGAAGCGGATCTGCGGGTTCATCGCCCCATGAGCCGCGACGACCGCGCCGCTCGCAAGATCGGTCAGGTGCGCGGCGATGGTGGTCGAGCCGACATCGATGGCGACGCCGAAGGCGCGCTCGGCGAAGCCCGGCGCGATCGCGACGATGTCGCGGCTCTTGCGCAAAGCGACTGTGACTTTCCACTGCCCTGTGCGCAACGTCTTTTGCAATGAACCGAGCACGGCAAGATCGGCCCTCACCTCACCGAGACCCCATTGCTCGCGCAAAGCCTGTTGCAACCGACGAAAATCGCTCGACGGCTCGTGCATGTCGGGCTCGGCGACCTCCACGTAATAGAGGCGCACGACCGGATCGATCTCGATCGGATGGCTCTCGGCGCGCTTGCGCACCACCTGCCGATGAACCTGGCTTTCGGGCGGCACGTCGATGACCAGATCGCCGCGGATTTTCGCCTGGCAGCCAAGCCGCCGGCCGGGGGCGAACGCGCCGCGCTTCGAGGCGTAGCGGCTCTCGACCTCTCCCCATGGGCTGACATGACCGGCGCTCGAATGGATCGCATGCTTGGCGAAATCGCCGTGCATGACGTCGACCTGGCAGCGGCCGCAGATGCCCCGCCCGCCGCAGACCGAATCGAGATCGACGCCAAGCTCGCGCGCCGCCGCGAGCAGACTTGTCCCTTCGGCGAATTCGCCGCGCTTGCCGGAAAGCGTGAAGACGACGCGATGCTGGGTCAAAGGCGGTCCTTGGCGCGAGCCGCCCCTTCCACTGGCCATAGCCCGTCGAGAGACGGGCGTCCTCGCGGACGCCCTATGGCCGGTCCCCATCCCCCGCGTTCCGCAGGGAGGATTTCGCTCGCCGCGAGCCTGGGACGCTCGCGATCGTCCCATGCCGCGAAGCCGCGCACAAGGGGGGACCGTCCGAACGACGGTTTCGGGGCGACGCAATGGTCCGGCGCCGAAGCAGTACGCCCTCGGCCTTCGGCCATGAGCGCGGAATCAAAGGGCGGCATGCATGGGCCGCCCCGCCGTGTTAGAGACGGGCCTTCGGGCGTTGGCTTCGCGCCATTGGGGAAAATCGCGTGCATCCGATCGTCGTTGTCCTGAACGGCCCCAATCTCAATCTGCTCGGCAAGCGCGAGCCGGAGATCTACGGCCGCGAGACGCTCGCCGACATCGAGGCGGACTGCCGGCGCCTCGGCGAGGAGCTCGGTCTTTCGATCGAGTTTCATCAGAGCAATCGCGAATACGAGCTCATCGACTTAATTCACGGCGCCCGAGAGCGCGCCGCGGCCATTGTCATCAATCCCGCCGCCTTCACCCATACTTCGGTCGCCATCCTCGATGCGCTCAACGCCTTCGAAGGGCCGATCATGGAAGTGCACATTTCCAATGTGCACAAGCGCGAGCCTTTCCGCCATCATTCGTACGTCTCGGGCGTCGCTGCGGGCGTGATCGCCGGCTGCGGAACGCAAGGCTATGGCTTTGCGCTGCGGCGAATCGCCAAGCTGATTGGCGAGTGGAAAGTCTGATTGAGGGGCTCGGCAAAAAACAGGGGCGGGGGAGACGTGAGAATCAAGGAATTCGTCGACGGGTTTCCCGGCCGGCTCATGCTGGCGCCGCTCCTTGACGCGCTGCGCAAGACTTTCGCTCCACGCGCTCCCGATCCCGGCTGTGTGGCTCTTTTGCTAGGGACGCTCGTGCGCGAAAGGATGGAGGAAGTGACCGGCCGTGGATTTTTTGCTACCAAGTGGTAAGGATTGCGCCCAACACAGTGAAACCCGATGCCGGATATCCTCAAAATCAGCGTTGCGTTGACCGGCGAACAGGTCGCAACGCTCAAAGCCGCGGTTGATTCCGGGGAATTCGCCACCACAAGCGAGGCGGTGCGCGAGGCGCTGCGCGATTGGCAGCTTAAGCGCCGCCTTCAGCGAGAGGAGATCAGGCGCCTCCGGGAGTTGTGGGACGAGGGAAAGGCCAGCGGGCCGGCTCGTCCTTTCAACAGCAAGCGCATCCTGGCGGCCGCACGGAGTCGGCTCAAAGGGTCCGGCCCCGGGTGACGGCTGTCCTTGTCTCCCCCGCGGCGGAAGACGATCTCGAAGACATCTGGCTTGCAATCGCGGCTGATAATCCGCGGGCGGCGACCCGCATTCTTCGCCTCATCGCCGCGAGTATCGAGGGTCTGGGCGATCATCCGCGCTTGGGACCACGACGCGCCGATATCCGGCCGCACGCGCGCATGCTGGTGCGGGGCGATATCTCATTCTCTACGAGACGCGTCCCGACACGGACGAAGGTTCTCTCGACGCCGTGGAAATTGTCCGCGTCGTCGACGGCAGGCGCGACCTCCCAACCCTATTCTAACCTTGTGAAGGAGGTCTGAGACTCAACGTTGCTCGACAATCGCCAACGCGAAGCCGTCCCAGCCTTTGACGCCGACGGTCTGGATCGCGGTGACGCTCAGCCGCTTCTCGCGCGCCATCTCATCGAACATCCGGCGCACGCCGATGACATCCGGGTCGCGACTCGCCGCGTCGGCGACTGCGCCGCCCCGCACCACATTGTCGACCACGATCGCTGTTCCTGGACGAGAGAGCCGCAAAGCCCATTGGAGATAGGCCGGGTTGTTCACCTTGTCGGCGTCGATGAACACGAAGTCGAACGGGCCGAGCCCCTCGGCCTCGATCTTGGGCAGCGTCTCGAGCGCCGCGCCGGTCCTGATCTCGACCTTGCTCGCGAGTCCGGCGCGCGCGACGTTCAGGCGCGCGACCTCGGCGTGCTTCGCGTTCACCTCGAGGGTGATCAGCCGGCCGTCGTCGGGCAGGGCGCGCGCGAGCCAGATCGTCGAATAGCCGCCGAGCGCGCCGATCTCCAGCGCCGTGCGCGCGCCGCCCATGCGCGCGAGCAGATGGATGAGCTTGCCCTGCGGCGCCGAGACGTCGATCGATGGCAGGCCGGCGGCGGAATTGGCGGCGAGCGCCGCCTCGAGCGCCGCGTCGGACCCGATCAGGGTCTCAGCGAAATAGGAATCGACCGCGCTCCACCGGCGCTCGTTGGTCAACGTCATTCTCCCTGTTTCCGCTCCGAGTTCACGCCCGCTCGGGCATGACGAGATTGGCGTCGCGCGCAATGCGCCAGCGGCCGTCGGCTTCCTTGCGCAGAACGCTCATCGCATATCCCGACATGCGCCGGGGCGTTTGACCGGGGAAGGTCAGCTCGACCTGAATATGGTTGCGGACATAAGCGCGTGGGCCGAAGACCTCGATCTCCCGGACTTCGGCGCGCCCGTCGACGGCGGCGCCCTTCACCCTTTCGCTGTCGGCCGCGAACTCGGCCTTCCCGAACGGAGGCCGGCCCGGCGTCATGAAGATAACGTCGTCCGTCATCATGTCCATGAGCGCCGGGAGATCGCCGGCCTTGCTGGCGGTGATCCAGCCCTCCACAAGCTCGCGGATTTTCCGCTCGTCATCCGTCATGCTTGCCTCCCTTGGGGTGAGCCGGATCGTCGCGATCAACGGCGCCCGGCCTCATTCTTCCTTCCCCGCCACGCCCGCTTCCGCGAAGGTCGCCATGCCGTTGTGGCAGGCGACCGCGGCCTTGACCACGCCAATCGCCAGCGCCGCGCCCGTGCCCTCGCCAAGCCGCATCCCAAGATCGAAAAGCGGAGCCTTGCCGATGAGCTTCAGCACATGCCGATGCGCGCGCTCGGCCGACACGTGGGCGGCGAGGCAATGGTCGAGCGCGCCGTCGTCAAGGGCCAGCAGCACGGCAGCCGCCGAGCAGACCACGAAGCCGTCGAGCACGACCGGCGTGCGGCTCATGCGCGCGGCGAGGATCGCGCCCGCCATCGCCGCGATTTCGCGCCCGCCGAGGCGCGCCAGGACCTCGAGCGGATCGTCGAGATGGGGCGCGTGGAGCGCGACGGCGGCCCTGACCGCGTCGGCCTTGCGCCTGAGCCCCTCGTTGTCGACGCCGGTCCCCCGGCCGACCCAGTCCTCCGCTTCGCCCCCGTAGAGCGCGTGATAGACCGCCGCCGCCGGCGTGGTGTTGCCGATGCCCATTTCGCCCAGCGCGATGAGGTCCGGCTTCGAGGCCAGCGCCT
>DATGHB010000491.1:0-2047 GCA_035308265.1 Roseiarcus sp. | reverse complement strand
AAGACGCCCTCGAAAGCTGCCGTCTCGACAAGAGCGCCCTTGACCCCCGGCGCGCAAGCGATGATTGGCGCCCCGTGCGTAAGGCCACCGGCGCGGAGATAATCGTTCACGTATCCGCCTGCCTCGCTGGCCAAGAGGATTCCGGCGAGACAATCCCACGCATGCATATGATGCTCGACATAGCCATCCAGCCTGCCGGCGGCGACATAGGCGAGGGCGAGCGCGCCGGAGCCCGCGCGATAGGGCGACGCGCCCGAAGAGGCGATGCGCCGCAAGAGGTCGACATATTGGCCGGCGCCCGCGCGCATGTTCCAGCCGACCTCGACCGCGGAACCGGCGAGCGAGGTTTGGCCGGATGCCTGAGTCGAAGCGCCGTTGAGCCGCGCGCCGGCGCCGAGCCGCGCGGCGAACAATTCGTCGCGCATCGGATCGTAAATGACGCCAACCTCGACCCGGCCCGAGGCGACGCAGGCGATCGAGACGCAGAAATGCGGGACGCCGCGGGCGAAATTCGCCGTGCCGTCGATCGGATCGACGACCCAAGCCGCGCCGCCCGCACCGGCGGGGCGCGCCTTGCTCTCCTCGCCGATGAACCCGTCGCCGGGAAAAACCTTAAGGAGGCGCTCGGCGATGAACGCCTCGGTCTCGCCGTCCACTTCGGTCAGAAAGTCCTGCGGACCCTTGAAGCCGACGGTGAACGACCGGTCGAGGAACCGCCGCCGGGCGATCGCGCCGGCTTCCCGCGCCACAGCCTCAGCGGCGAGCAATCGCAGTCCGGTGAGCGTGGAAGCGCCTTCGGTCACATCGTCTCCCGTCAAAAGTGACTATAGGCGTCCCGCGCGAAGACGACCGGATTGCCGTCAGGGCCGATGAAGCGCGGCGGCCCCCGACCCGCGACCGCCTCGCCGATGAACGTCAATGGGACGCCCGCCGCCCCGGCCGCGGCCTCGAAGGCGGAAGCCGATTCGGGCGGCGCGGAGGCGAGGAGTTCATAGTCGTCGCCGCCGGTCGCCGCAACCTCGAACAGGCTGGGATCGGCGGCGATCGCCGCGCGCGCGGCCGGCGACAAAGGCATGCGATAGATCGGCAGGCGGGCTGAGACCCCGGAGACGTCCAGCATTTTGGCGAGGTCGCCGACGAAGCCGTCGGAGACGTCCATGCCGCCGCTCGCATGGGCGGCCATTGCGCCGATCAGCTTGAGGCGCGGCTCAGGGATAAGATACCGCTCAAGCAGGAACGCCTTGTCGGCCTGTGAGATGTCCGGCCCCCGCCCCTGCCGAACTTTGAGGCCAAGCGCGGCGTCGCCGATCGTGCCGGTGACATAGAGGCGGTCGCCGGCTCTGACCCCGGTGCGCCTCGCCATCCGCCCTTCTGCGACCAAGCCGATGGCGGTCACGCTCAAGCTCAGCGGCCCGGGCGTCTTGACCGTGTCGCCGCCGAGCAGCGGGCATTGGAAGGCGAGCGCGTCGGCGCCGAGGCCTTTAGCGAAAGCCTCGAGCCAGTCGTCCCGCCAGTCGGGGGGCAGCGCGAGAGTGAGCAGAAATCCGGCAGGCCTGGCCGCCTTGGCGGCGAGATCGGAGAGATTGACCCTCAGCGCCTTGCGGGCGATCTTGGCCGGCGGATCGTCGGCGAGGAAATGGACGCCGGCGACCAGCGCGTCGGCGGTCAGCACGAGGTCCTCGCCCGGAACGGTGCGCATCAGCGCCGCGTCGTCGCGGAGCCCGAGGCCTCCCGGCCCCGCGATGGGGGCGAAATAGCGGGCGATGAGATCGGCTTCGCCAAGGCGGGGGGACATTCGAATGCTGGGATCCTGACCGGCGCGCCAATGATGGACGCGGCTCGGGGTTGTTAGCGCATACGGCGGGCGGTGTCGCCGAACCTTGTCAAAATGGAGCCGAGAGGAAACGATCGAAACAGCCCCCGCCTTTTTCTCACCCCGAAATCTCGGGTAGAGAGCGAGCCGATCCGTTTTCCACTCTCGCCATGAGTTTTCTGTTGGAGGCAGCCAATGAGTTTGGACCAGCCGCGCGCGCTGATCGCAGCCGCC
>DATGHB010000490.1:0-6828 GCA_035308265.1 Roseiarcus sp. | reverse complement strand
CCGTCCACGCCCGCCGATCAGGTTTCACCTCACGGCTTCGCGGCCACAGGAGCGCCGAGCGGCGGCAGGCTCTTGAGATAAACGGCGATCGCCTCCCGGTAGGACTCAGGCAGTTTGGCGAGGTTGCCGACGACCGCGTTCATGCCGCCGCCAAGAACGTCGCCGGAGGGCGTGAAGCCGCTGGTCAGCGCCTCGACAATGTCGGCGTTCGTCCAGTCCAAGAAGCCGCCGCCTCTCAAGTTCGCCGACTTGCCGTGACCGTCCGGCAATGGCGCGCCCGAGAGCGCCTTGCTTTGCTCCATCTCGCCCAAAAATCCGCGCGGCGTGTGACATTCGCCGCAATGGCCGGGGCCCTCGACGAGATAGCGGCCGCGGTTCCACTGTTCGCTTTGGCCCGGGTCGGGGCGAAGGGGTGCGTTGTCGAAGTAGAGCAGCTTCCACAAGCCCACGGCGCGGCGGATGGAAAAGGGAAAGACGAGCGCATTCGCCGGCGCCTTCCCCTTGACCGCCGGCAGCGTGTGCAGGAACGCGGCGAGATCGGCGACGTCCTTCGGAGTCATCCGCTGATAGGACGCGTACGGGAATGCCGGGTAGAAGTGGCGCCCGTCAGGCGAGACGCCCGACAGAAGCGCATTGGCGATATCGACGGGGCGCCAGGCGCCGATTCCGTCGGTCGCGTCGCTCGATATGTTCGGCGGGTAGAACGACCCGAACGGCGTCTTGAGCTCGAGCCCGCCGCCGAGCTTGAGCGGGTCGTCCTGGCCTGGCGACTTGTGGCACGACTCGCAGCCGCCGGCGAAAAAGACCAGCCGCCCGGCGGCGGCGTCGCCAGCAAGGCCAAGCTTTTCCCAGTCCTCGGCCGAATAGCGCGGCCGGGGCGCCGACAACGCCCAAGCCGCCGCCCCGCCAACGATGACGACCGCGAGGATGACGGTGAACAGCTTGATCCGTATCCTCGCGGACGACGTCAAGTCTCAGCCGCTTTTGGCCTTGTAGAGTTCGTGGCAGCCGCCGCAATTCTTGAACACGGCCGGCGCGAATTTCTTGAACGTCGCCTCATCGGTAACTCCGGCCTGCGCGGCCTTGACGTCCTTAGCGAACTGGGCGAAGCGGGCTTCGAAGTCCGCCTTGTTCTGCCAGATCGCCGGCAGCGCCGCCGTGCCGCCGCCGGTCTTGCTGTCGTCGGGAAAGAGCGCCGGCGACTTCGTCGCTCCGTCATTGAGCGTCGCGAGCGATTCCTTCACCGTATTGAGGTCGAACGGAATCTTGCCCTTCGACATGTCGAACAGCGTCTTCGCCGCGGCGCCGTCATGCTTCATCAGCGCGCGCCGGGTGGCGATCGCATCGGTCTGCGCCCAAACGGCGGTGACGCCGCAAGCCGCCGCCATTACCAAAATCGTCAAGCGTTTCATGAATCCTCTCCCCGACAACGCCAAAGTTGCCAACACCTATAGCCTCGCATTTATTCTTTTGAGGTGGCAATGGTCGAGCAAGGTCGCAATCTCGGGTTTGTGAATCGAACGGCGGGGCCGCGCTTCGCAAGGCGCCGGCTCCTTGGCGGCAATCCAGTCGAGGTTTAACACGGGTTGAGGTTTAAGGAGACTTCGATGACCTCGACCTTTAATGTCCTCAATGCGGCCGCATACGAGCAACTGATGGGCCGGTGGAGCAAAAAACTTGCCCCTCTGCTCATTGATTTCGCGGGGCTTGCCGAACGTGAAAGGATTCTTGACGTCGGCTGCGGCGCCGGAAGCCTGACCGTTGCGCTCGCCGGTAAGGCCGATCTCAGTGAGATTGTCGCGATCGACTATTCCTCCGTCTTCGTGGAGGAGGCGACCCGGCGCAATAACGATCCGCGCGTAAAGATCCTGCAAGCGGACGCCTGTGACTTGCCTTTCGAAGACGGCGCATTTGACCGCTCCTTCGCGCTGCTCGTGCTTCATTTCGTGGCTGACGCCGGCAAGGCGGTCGCCGAGATGCGGCGCGTCGTTCGACACGGCGGCGTGGTGGCGGCGGCCGTGTGGGATCATTTTGGCGGTATGCCCGGCATGCGCATGATGGTCGACACGGTGGCGGCGCTCAGCGAAGGCGGGCGCCAACTGCGCAACCGATTTTGCTTTCAGCCGATGATGCAACCGGGCGAAATGAAGCGGACCTTTGTCGAGCAGGGGCTCCTTGAGGTTACGGAAACCGAGCTAATGATTCGCATGGACTATCAAAGTTTCGACGACTACTGGGCGCCCATCGGCGCCGGCGAAGGGCCGCTTGGCAAGTATGTGGCTCAGCTCGACCCGACCGAACGGTCGCGCGCCGAGACCGCCGTCCGCGACGCCTATGAGGCCGGCCGGCCCGACGGTCCAAGGTCTTTCGCGAATGTCGCATGGGCCTGCCGCGGCATCACGACCTAAGCAACCGGCGCGAACATCGCGCCCACGGCCGAGGGCTCGCCCCGGGCGGGATTTGTCCCTTGAATGGTGGACTCATCGGCCACCGAACCTTATGCTCCCCGGCCAAAACACGGTGCTACCCTGATTTGAGCGGCCGGCTTCTTTGGCCGGCGTTTGTCGCGCCTTATGGCGTGCGGCCGGCAGGCGGCGCTTCTGGCCTCAGGCGCCCGGTAAACAACCCGCGACCGCTTTTTCAAGAGAGATCGACATGAATCAGACGGCTCTGGACTTGCCTGCGGCGCCAACAACATTGGCCAGGCCGCAGGAAAGTCTCCTTGCCGGCCGACTGGCGCTCTACATCGGCATTGTTCTCCTCGCGGCGCTCGCTTCTTATGCCTATTGGCTCAAGACGAGGTCGATCTTCGCCTGCCAGGCGCCGGGGTACAGCGCCGACCGCTACCTCGCCTATTGCGGCGGCGCGAATTACGCCGATTTCGAGCACGGCGCTTTTTATTTCAACCTCGAACCTCCGGCGCTGGACTACGCCCGCAACGCCGACGTCCTTGTCCTCGGGAACAGCCGCCTGCAGGTGGCGCTGTCCAACGATGCGACGGCGGACTGGTTCCAGCAGGCTCAGGCCCGCTACTACCTCATGGCGTTCAGCTACAACGAGGACATGGTCTTTACCGGCGACCTGTTGCGGAAATTGAAACCGCGCGCCGGCGTCTACATCATCAACGTCGACGATTTTTTCGAGCGGCGGGAGACCGTCTTCGCCGAAACGATCCTGCACGATCCCGATGCACGGAGCCGGTACGAGTGGAAACGCCTGTCGCAATCCTGGCACCGCCCGATCTGCGGCGCGTTTCCAAGACTTTGCGGCCAGAAGTTTATCATCTTCCGCTCGCGGGAAACGGGCGCCTATTACCGGATTCCCGGCCCCGAGCCGCTCATCGCCAGGAACGCGGTCAGCTATGACCCGTGGGTCAATGACGCGACGGTCAAAGACAGTGCGGCGCTGGCGATCGATTTTCTCCGAGAATTCGCCAAGGGGAGATGCGTGATCCTGACCAATGTCCCCTATCCGGACACGAAAATGGGCGACGCGGAAGCGATTGCGGCGGGCGCCGGCCTGCCTTTGGTGGCGCCCCGCCTGGAGGGGCTCTACACCACCGACGGCTACCACCTCGACCGGGCGAGCGCCGATCGGTGGTCGCGAGCGTTCCTGGAGGCCGCGGGACCCGAAATCCGCTCCTGCCTCGAGAAGCGGCGTGCGGCGCATTTGTAAGTCAGCTTTTGCGTCCGAATAGCGCTCGCAACTTTTCCTTCGCCGCCTCGAGTGTCCGCTTGCGCTCCGGCGACAGGTTTCGGCCGCCGCGGTTGATATAGAAGGTCAGCATCGACATTGCCGATCGGAAGGCGCTCGACTTCCGGCGGTCGCTGGTCTCAGCGGAGCGCTTGAGCGACTGCGCGATCGCTTCAGCGCTTTCCTTTTCAAAGACCCCAGGCTCCAGGTCGAGCGCGTCGGAGCGCGCCGTCACGTCAGCCGACCATTTCTCGCTCCGGTGCGCTTTCGCCACGGTCTGCCGCCTCCTAGCGCATGCTGCGATTCGATCGAATCGCAGCACGACTCCACACGCCTTGATTTCGCGCGCCTTTCGCGAAAAAGCTGGCGCCCACTTTTCGCACGGATAACGCCATCCGCGCGCAATGGTTCCGGCGCCCGCATGAGGTCGCGCACTGGAATGGGTTCGGCCTCTTGCCGCCTCTATCAGCCAGCTCGCCTGCAGCGTCGCAAGAGATGCGGCGAGGAAGACGAGGATCACCCTCCGGAAGCTGGCCGTGTCTCGGCGAACTGAGCTATCGGTCGGCGGCATCCTCATCGCCGCCGGCGCGGTGCGAACCGTCGCCGAGGCGATCGTAGGCCGAGCCCGTCACTTCGATACGGATCTCATGACCGTTGCGCAGGTCTCCGGCCGCCTCCGCGACCGCGACCTCATACGCGGCCTCCTGCGAGACGTAGCCGAGGCCCGGCTCGCCGTCGCGCGTCACCCGCCACTTTTCGCCCGCGGGCGCCACCTTATAGGACACAATAGTCATGGGCAATCGCTTCGCTGCTCAAACATCTGCGAAAAACAAACGCGACAGCAGCATTGGAAGTTCCGGCGGCGCCTTAACCGCCACGGCGCAGGTTCTTGGCGGCGCCGGGCGAACAGACGATCATTCCGACTTAAGATTGCTTCTCCCGCTGGCGCGCGTCACGGATCCCGGCTCGCCTCAGGTTTCGCAGCGCTGTCGAGGCCCAGCACGACGATTTTCCCGGTTGTGACTTCCGTCGGCCAGGCGACGCCGGTGAGGCCGGTCGTCACCGCGATCTTCTCGCCTCCGTCGGCGCGATAGGCGATGACGCCGCCGCCAATTCCGCCGCCGATCTTCTGGCCCCACAGCTTCTCGCCGCTCGCGGCGTCGAGCGCATAGAAATTCCCGCCCACGTCGCCAACGAACACCAGGCCTCCGGCGGTCGGCGTCACGCCGCCGACGATCGGATAATTCGACCTCACCCTCCACTTCGGCACGCCGGTGTCGGCGTCGACCGCGTAGACCCAGCCGCCCCAGAAATTCTGATCCTGCCGCCCGAACAGGTGAAACGGGTTGCGCATCGCGTTGCCGAACCAGGACGCGCCGGCCGGCGCGTCCATGAGCTGCTCGTCGGTCTGCCGCTTGACCGTCGTGCACCAGTCGACCTCGCCGGTGATGACGAGGTTCGTGTCCGGATCGTAGGCTGGGCCGTTCCACTCCGACCCGCCGGTCGCGCCCGGGCAGAACCGAACCGCCTTGTCCGACGCGAACGGCGCGTCGACATTCTCTATTCTGGTCACCGGCGTGCGATAGATGAGGCCGCCCGCGGCGAGATCGATCCCATAGAGATGTCCGTCCTTGGGCGCGGCCGAAAGCAGCGTCTTGCCCCCTTGTGTATGAATCAGAGCGGGGGCGCTGGCGACGTCCCAGTCGTGCCAGTCCCTTGGCACGAGCTTGAAATGGCGCTTGTAGGCGCCGGTCATGGCGTCGAGCACGACGACCGAGTCGGTGTAGAGATCCTCGCCCTCGCGCACGCTGATCGCGTAGGCGGGCGACGGATTGCCCACGGGGACGTACAATTCCCCCGCCTTTTCGTCGAGCGTGTACGATGTCCAGGTCGCGCCGCCGCTGATGGGAAAGCCGGGCGCGTTGCTCCAGGTCGAGTTGTCAAGCGGCGAGGCGCCTTGGGGCCCGCGGGCCGGATCGCCCTCCGTCCTGGGGACGAGGAAGAACTCCCACACGATTTTGCCGCTTTTCGCGTCGAGCGCATACATGCGCCCCTTGCCGCCCTTGGCGTCGCCTCCCGCGTCGCCGATGAAAACCAGCCCGTTCCAGGCGATCGGTGCGGCGGCGACGAACTCGCCCTTCCTCACGTCGGCGATGGTCGTGCGCCAGATTCGCTTGCCGGTCTCGAAATCATAGGCGAGGACCTGCCCGTCCGGCGATCCGCGAAACAGCATGCCGTCCCAATAGGCCGCCCCCCGCATGGCGGTGAGGATCGAGGGGGGCATGTCCTCGCGGGTGCGCCAATTCTCGGCGCAAGTCGCAGGATCGATCGAGAAAATGTCGGTGAGCGTCGTGCCGATGAGCGCCCCATTGACCATGATCAGGCCGGACTCGAAGCTCGTGTACTGTCTGGTGTCGTACGTGCACAGGACCTTGAGCTTGCCGACGGTGTGCGCGTTGATCTCGGAGAGCGGCGCGTAGCGATCTGAGGAGAGCGTCCTGTTGTAGCTCGGCCAGTCGTCGCCGGCCGCGCCAGGCGCCGCGACGGTCATGAGCGCAGGCGCCGCAGCTGCAGGCTCCGTGTAAGCGGGATTCCGTTCGGTCGTCGTCGCGCCTGGAGGGGCTCCCCAGGAGCGGAGGTAGTTGCGCGCGAGCGCGACCGACAGCGACACCCTGACCGGATAGGCGCGATACAACGCACGCCCCCCGGCCGCGCCCGCGGCGACAATCACGACCGCGGCGAGAGCCGCGACGAGCAGGCCTCTCCGCTTCATGGATCGCGCCTTACGCTGCCGGCCGCAGACCGCGAGGCAGCGGAAAGGCCATGGATTCGGTCGCCGTCGTCAGCGTCTCGAGCTTGATCTCGTAACGCTCGCGGAGCGCGTCGACCACGCGGTCGACCAGCGTCTCCGGGGTGGAGGCGCCGGCGGTGACGGCGACCGACCGCACCCCTTCGAGCGCCCGCCAGTCGATCGCATTTGCGTCGGCGACCAGCTGCGCGGCGCGGCCTTCGCGCTCGGCGACTTCGCTCAGGCGCCGCGCGTTGGAGGAGTTGCCGGCCCCGACGACGATGACCGCCTCGACATCGCGCGCCGCCGCCTTGACCGCCTCCTGGCGGTTGGTGGTCGCATAGCAG
>DATGHB010000489.1:0-10744 GCA_035308265.1 Roseiarcus sp. | reverse complement strand
CAAACCCGCCGCGGATCTCGAGCAAGACGCGGCGTGAAAGGAAAGGCCGGATTTCCCTAACACAGAAATGGTCTCACAGGGTTCCTGATTTGTCTAGATTTTGTTTGCCCGGGCGGCGATCGCGCGGCGGAAAGACGTACTCTGCTGCGGTCTCTGGATCTATTGGTTTCGCGCCCTCCGGCGGAAAGACGGAGGCCCTGTCGCCGGACGGGGTCGCTCAATCAGAACGCCAGTACGGGGTTCCGCTCTGGTTGGTCCGAAAACCACTGTGGCGCATGCCGCCGCCAAGGGGGCGGATAACATTCAGGAGGCCCGACATCAGTGTTTGAAACGGGCCTTGCTGGCCAGCCTTGATCTCCTCTTTCGGCGGCGTGCCGGTGAATGTCCACGGCGATCCGGCGCCGGCGCGCTCGCCGAAGGTCGTCTTGCCGGTGTCCCAATCCACGCAGACGGTCGCGTTCTGGTCTTTGGCGATCAGGCACACCGCGCGCTTCGACCCGTCAAGGACGCGGGTCAGGGTGACAAACGACCCATCCCCGGCCTGAAAAACGTAGCTCGCGGTCCGGTCGAGCGTTGTCTCGGCCCCGCCATGCGCTTTCGCCTGCGCGATGAGCGCGTCCCAGCGCTTGTCCTTGTCCGGCGCGCCCGCGAACGCCGGTCCGCAGCCGAGCGCGGCGATGGCGAGCAGGATCAGGCAACTCTTGCGCATCTCAGCCTCCCCCAAGGCTCTCTGGGGAAGGCTTGGCGCCGCGCGCCGTGAAGATCAAGCCGCGCGCCGATCGACGCGCGCGACGCAATCCATAACGAGATCGGGGCGCCGATCGCGCAGAGGTTCTGGCCGCCGCCGCGCCGCCCTACGACGCGGCGGGAGCGGGTTCAGGCCGTCGCGAATGGCGGAGGCCGAGCCAGCCGAGGCCGGCGAAGCCGGCTAGCATCATGACCCAGGTCGTCGGCTCCGGGATGGGGGTCCCAAGCACGCCGTCAGTGTTGCCCTTGGCGTCCACGAAGAATCCGACGATCTGGCCCCGGTCGTTGAGCCCGTTGAACGTGGTCGCTGTGCTTCCCGGCGGATCGAGTATCGTGAACGTGTCCGTCAGGCTGTTGAAAAGGATGCCGTGCTGAGGGCCGCCTGAGCACCCGGCGACGGCGCACTCGAATCCGACCGCAAGGCCTTTGTCGTTAATGCCGAGCAATTCGGTTTCGGCGGCTCCCGGCGCCTCAACGCTGGTGAAAACGCTGCCGTCCTTGATGAAGCCCTGAATAGCGCCCGTGGAATCCGTAAAGAATCCAGCGATCTCGCCCGAATTGTTGATCGCCGCCGTAACCGTGCTCACCGCACCCGGAAAGTTGATGTCGGCCGAGAATGTTTTCGTCGCGATGTCGAAGGTGTAGCCGTGGCTGTCGCCATGCCTGTCGTTGTAGAAGCCGACCGCGAGATCGCTGTTGTTCACGCCGATCAACTGGTTTTCGGTGATCACGCCCGAGTCGCACGCTCCCGCGACGCTGCAATCGGGCGTCTTGGGGTTGTTGACCATGGTGAACACCCCGCCCTTCTCGTAGAAGCCGAACTGGAAATCGACGGGCACCCCATTGTTTGTTGGGTACGTGTACCCCGTGAACGTCGTGCCGTTTCCGTTTACCGCGGTCATTTGGGTTTGCGCGGCGATGAACGGCGGGACCAACCCAGGAAAAACGGCGTTGAAGGGGGGGGTGAACGTCTTGCCAGGCAACGTGAGGATGAATCCCGTGTTGGGATCGCCTTTTTGGCCGCTGCCGAAGAATCCGGGGACCGTGTCGCCGTTGCTGGTGATGCCCATCAGATTGGTGAAGGTCGCGCCCATGAAGGGGGGTTGGGCAGTATCGTTGATCGTTTCGAAGGTATAGCTCGCTGCGTCCGCGCCCGTCGACGCGAGCGCCGCCCCGCAAGCTGCAAGCGCCAGAGCGGCAATCCCCGCCGCTCCGGGCCGCGCGAGAGCCAGACTTGTGAAGACAGACGTTGTCATGATCGTCTCCCCTGATCCGCGAACGCCCCCGCGGGGACACGCGGTCCCGCGGGAACGCCCTCACGCGTTCAAACACCCGAGGAAGACAATCTATTCGGAAGGCCCTTAGGCGATCCGCCGGGCGGGTTCGGCGGCCCGGTATCTGGGCGCCGGCTCCGCATTGGCGAACCTGGGCGCAAGAGCGAGGCGCGCGGCCTCGAAGCGGGTCCAGTCGTCGCCATCCTGAAGCGGAGGGATCGTCACCAATTCTCCCTGATCGAGGCCCGCCAGAGCCGCGTCGACCATCGCCTCGGTCGACATCACCGTGCCGGCGGGCAGCTTCGAATAGTGAAGGCCGCCCTTTTCCCAAATGTCCGTCGCAGTCGCGGCGGGCATCACGACCTGGACGCGGACGCCCTTCCCGGCGAGTTCGTGGCTCAGCGACTGGGTGAGTGCAAGGACAAAGGCCTTGCTCGCTCCGTATACGCCATTGAGCCTCTCGGGCGCCACGGCGACCACGGAGCCGATGTTGACGATCGTTCCTCCGCCGCGCGCGACGAAGGCGGGGACGGCGGCGTAGGTCAGGCGGGTGAGCGCCGTCACGTTCAGCGCGATCATCGCTTCCATCTGGTCGACATCTGAGCTGAGGAGCGGGGCGAGCGACGCCGTCCCGGCGTTGTTGACCAGCATGGCGATGTTCGGATCGTCGCGGAGCACGGCCTCGACTTTGGCGAGCGCGGCCCTGTCGCCGAGGTCGGCGATGAGCGGGGTGACGGGTCGGCCGGTCCGCGACGCCAGTTCGGACACCAGCGCTTTCAGCCGCTCGCCGTTTCGCGCTACGAGGATGAGGTCGTAGCCGCGTTTCGCGAGCCGGTCGGCGTAAACGGCGCCGATGCCGGACGAGGCGCCGGTGACAAGGGCCGTGCCGGGAGAAGGTTGTCTCATGGAGAAGAATCCTCGCTTTTCGGAGTTGACGATCGTCAACCGTGGGTGGGTAACCCTGTTGGGTGCGTCGCCTTGACATTACGCGTATATGCTCCTAACTAGGCGTATATGCTCCTGATGTCAAGGACGGGAACTGACAATGACGGCTGATCGTCTTCCCCAAGTCGAGGAATGCACCTGCCTCGCGGTTCGCCAGGCGGCGCGGCACGTCACCCAATTCTATGACCGGCGTCTGGCCGCGTCGGGCCTGCGCACGACCCAGTTTTCCATTCTCGCCAAGCTCAGGCGGCAAGGGCCGATGACGATCAATGCGCTGGCTGATGAAATGGTGATGGACCGGACCACGCTCGGCCGGAACATCCTGCCGCTCGAACGCGACGGGCTTGTCAGCATCGCGCCGTTGCGCACGGACCGGCGCAGCAAGGAACTGCGGCTCACGGACGCCGGCGCCGAGAGGCTTCAGGCGGGATACAAAGGCTGGAAGGAGGCGCAGAGGGAATTCGCCGCGGCGTTCGGCGGCGAGCGCGCGGCGGGCTTGCGCGCGTTGCTGCGCGAGGTTTCAGCGACCGACCTTCCTGCGGAGTAACGGCCCAGTCCGCGATGCGGGCCATTCCCACGTCGTCAGGCGATATAGGCGTATATACTCTCTTATGGCGGCAAGACCCATGCGAACACAGGAGACGACAATGAGCGCGATCGCGGGCGAACCCCTTCAGACGGCGCCAACCAGCCCATTGACCAAGGCGCGGCTCAGGCGGCTGGCCTATGCGGCGCTCGGCGGCCTCATCGCTCTCGCCGGGGCGCGTTACGCCCATGAGTACTGGACGGTCGGGCGCTTCGTCGAGAGCACCGACGACGCTTACGCGGGGGGCAATGTCACCCCGATATCGCCACATGTCGCGGGCTTTGTCGCTGACATCCTGGTCAGGGACAACCAGTATGTGCGCGCCGGGCAGCCGCTGATCCGTCTTGACGACCGCGATTTTCGCGCCGCGGCCGACCGCGCGGCGGCGATCGTCGCGGCGCGCACGGCGACGCTCGACAGCCTCGAGCGCAAACAGACGTTGCAGCAGACGGCGATCCGGCAGGCGAAGGCTGACCTCGACGCCAAGTCGGCGCAAGCGCTGTTCGCCAAGCAGGACGACCAAAGGTATCGCGACCTTGCCGAGACGGCCGCCGGATCGCAGCAAAACGCGGAGCGGGCGGCGGCGCTGTATCTGGCGTCCGAGGCCGGCGTGGTTTCCTCTGCGGCCGGGCTCGACGCCGCCAGGCAAGAGCTCACGGTCCTGGACGCGGAGATCGCGGTCGCCAGGGCCGACGTCGCTGAGGCCCAGGCCGACCTCCGGACCGCCGAACTCAATCTCGGCTATACCGAAATTCGCTCCCCCATCGACGGCTATGTGGGCAATCGCGCCGCGGAGATCGGCGCCTATGTCGCCAGCGGCGCCTATCTTGTCACTGTCATTCCGGCGCATGACCTTTGGGTCGACGCCAACTTCAAGGAGAGCCAGCTCGAACGCATGGCGCCGGGACAGGAAGCGACGGTCGTCGCCGACGTCATGCCGGACCATGTCTTTCACGGCCATGTCGTCAGCCTGGCCCCGGCGGCCGGGGCGGTGTTCAGCGTGATCCCGCCCGAGAACGCGACCGGCAACTTCACCAAGATCGTTCAGCGCGTTCCCGTCCGTATCAGGCTCGACGACGACCCGATGCTGCGGGCGCTGCGGCCGGGCCTCTCGACGACGGTCGGCGTGGACACCCGACCGGCTTCGGGCGGCGCGTCATGACCGCAACCGGGGCGCCTTCGACCACAAGCTGGGTGTGGAGCCTCGGGCCCTTCGTGGTGATGTGCGTTGGCATGTTCATCGCGCTCCTCGACATCCAGATCGTCGCCTCCTCTCTTGAGGACATCGGCGGAGGCCTGAGCGCGGCCCAGGACCAGATCAGCTGGGTGCAGACCGCCTATCTCATCGCCGAGATCATCATGATCCCACTGTCGGGCTGGCTGACGCGGGTCTTCTCGACCCGCTGGCTGTTCACCGCCTCCGCCGCCGGCTTCACCGCCGCGAGCGCGCTTTGCGGGCTCGCCTGGAACATCGAAAGCATGATCGTGTTTCGCGCGCTCCAGGGATTGCTGGGCGCATCGATGATCCCCATCGTCTTCACCTCGACCTTCCACTATTTCGAGGGTCCGCGCCGCGTCTATTCGGCGGCCGTGGTCGGGGCGATCGCGTCGGTCGCGCCGACGCTTGGGCCGGTGATCGGCGGCTTCATCACCGACACGCTCGACTGGCGCTGGCTTTTCTACGCCAACCTCGCTCCGGGCGTGGCGATCTCCATCCTGGTCCCGCTTCTGGTGAAGATCGACGAGCCCGATCTTTCGCTGCTCAAGGGCGCGGACTATCCCGGGATCGCCCTGATGGCGATCGCGCTCGGCACTCTGGAGTACGTGCTCGAGGAAGGGGCGCGATGGAACTGGTTCGACGACGCGACCATCCGGGATTGCGCGATGATCGCCTCCGTCGCCGGCTTCCTGTTCGTCGTGCGCAGCCTTACTTTTCCGCGGCCGGTCGTCGACCTCAGAGCGCTCGGAAACCGCAACTTCGCCCTCGGCTGCGTGCTCTCGTTCATCACCGGGATCGGCATTTTCTCGACCATCTATCTCACCCCGCTGTTTCTCGGCTACGTGCGCGGATTCAGCGCCTGGCAGACAGGGATGGCCATTTTCTCCACCGGATTGGCGTCGCTCGTCGGCGTGCCGGTCTATGTCATGCTCTCGCGCAGATTCGACACGCGCTGGCTCATGATGGTCGGCCTCGCGTCCTTCGCTCTCTCGATGTGGAGCTTCAGCTCAATCACCCATGACTGGGGCGCGGCGGAACTGCTCATCCCCCAGGTTCTGCGCGGCTTCCCCCAGGTGTTCGCGGTCGCGCCCGCCGTCAATCTCGGCCTCGGCAGCCTGCCGCCGGAACGGATCAAATATGCGAGCGGCCTGTTCAACATGATGCGCAACCTCGGCGGCGCGGTCGGCATCGCGGTCTGCGGCGCGATCCTCAATGACCGCACCAATTTTCATTTCCATGCGATCGCATCGCACTTGACGCCGGCCAACGGCGCCATGACGAGGCTCATGGGCGAGGTCGCCGCGCGCTACTCGGCGATTCCCGGAAGCCCGCAGGAAGGTCATCAGGCAGCGCTCAGGCAGCTCTGGCTTCTCGCATATCGGGAGGCCTCGACGCTCGCCTACGCCGACGCCTTTCTCGCCATCATGGTCGCGTTCGTGCTGGCGACGATGTTGGTTCCCTTCTTGCGCAACGTCGCTGCTCCGAAAGCCGCGCCGCTGCCGGAGTAGCGCGAAGCGGCCGCCGGCCCGGCCCGATACGGCGAGCGGCGCGAACCGTTCGCGCCGCTCCAACTCGGATTGGACTCGGCCGCGGCTCAGCTGCCGCCGCCGACGCAATGGTCGACGTTGTCCGGCGTGCAGATGTCGAGGCCGGTGTAAGTCGGGTCGGACGGGGCGGCCTTGCCCTCCTTCATGTCCTTGAGAAAGTACATGACCTTGTAACCCATGTCGAACGGCCGCTGGCCGACGTTGCCGGTCGCC
Source organism: Roseiarcus sp. (assembly GCA_035308265.1). GTDB lineage: Bacteria > Pseudomonadota > Alphaproteobacteria > Rhizobiales > Beijerinckiaceae > Roseiarcus. The sequence continues at coordinate 4,213 of DATGHB010000489.1, read as the reverse complement.
AGGCCCTGCTTCAGGAGGTCGAGCTGCATCGGCAGGGTGTCGGCGACCGCGATCGCGATCTTGCCGCTGGCGATCTTGTCCTTGAACTTGCCCATCGAGTTCTTGTAGGCGTCGCCCAGGAACTCGCCGAAGCCGCCGGTCGGAACGAAGGCGTCGAGGTCCGGGTACTTGTTGAGCATGTCCTGCTCCTGCTGCATCGCCAGCGGGAAGTCGTCGTTGGTGTAGAGCGGGCAGCCGGCGACCTCCGTCCAGCCGTTCTGGCCGGTCAAGCGCACGCCGGGCGACTCGGCGCTCTTCGTGCCTGACAGCGTGTCGCGGATGCCCTGCATGCGCTCGTTGTGGTTGGCGGCCGCCGCCCCGCCGGACTGGATGCAGATCGTCCCGCCTTTCGGCTTCACCTTCATGACCATCTTGGCGAGGTTGACGCCGATGTCATAGTTGTGGGTGCCGATGTAGGCGGCGCGAATCCCCTTGTCCTGCGGCAGAAGGTCGGAGTCCCAAGTCAGAACCGGAATGTGAGCTGCGGCCGCGCCCTTCAGCGCATTGGCCATCGCCGGCGCGTTGGCCGGAGACACCCCGATGCCGTCGACTTTCTTGGTGATGAGATCGGCAACGATCTGCGCTTCCTCGTCGCCCCCGCCGTGCTCGCCAGGGCCGATGTAAAGGCACTTGATCGCGCCGTTCAGCTCCTTTTCGGCCTTCTTGCAGCCGGCGAGCGCCTGGTCAAAGAACGGATTGTTGGTGTTCTTCGGCACGAGCGCGAACGTATATGGGTCCGCCGCTCGCGCCGAAGCCGACACCGCCAGCAACGCTCCGGCCGCGACGGCGCCGGTCAACGCAATCTTCAACATTTGCTTCCTCCCAGTTTGACGCGGCCCCACAATGGGGTCACTCGCGTTTCGTCCCCCGGATCTTTCCGAGGTAGACAGCGGCAATGAGGAACACGCCGACGAACGTGCCCTGCCAGTTCGAATCGACGCCCGCCATCAGCAGCGAATTGCGGATGACGAAAATGAGCGCTGCGCCGATGAAAGCGCCGTAGGCGCTTGCTTCCCCGCCCATGAGGTTGGCGCCGCCGATGACGGCCGCGGAGATTGCGAGCAGTTCGTAGGACTGCCCGAGCGCATTGATTGCCGAGCCTTCCCATCCCACCGCCAGGATTGCGGCGAAGGCCGCGGAAAGACCGGAGACGACATAGACCTGGACCTTGATCCGGTTGACCGGCACGCCGGTCAGCAGAGCGGCGTGCTCGTTGCCGCCGATCGCCATGATATGCCGGCCCCAGCTGGTCATCTTGTAGATCACCCCGAATATCGCGGTCAGCACGATGAGAAAGAGCAGCGGATAGCTCAGCGAGAAACTCGGCCCCAGGTTGAGCTGGCCGCCGCCGAGCACCTTGAAAGCCGGCCCGCCCGGCCCGAAATTGTAGAGCATGCGGTTGCCCGAAAGCACGACTGCGGCCGAGCGTGCGATCGCCAGCATGCCGAGCGTGGTCACGAACGGCGAGATGCCGGCATAAGCGATGACGAGGCCGTTGATCAGCCCCGCGATACCACCCGCCGCGAGGCCGACGACGATCGCGGCCCAGGCGGGATAGTGGGCTTCGAGAGTGAGGCCGCTCGCGACCGCCGTGAGCCCCATGATCGAGCCGACCGAAAGGTCGATGCCGCCGGTCGCGATGACCGCGGTCATGCCGAGCGCCATGATGCCGATGAAGGAAAAGTTTCGCGTGGTGTTGTAAAAGTTCTCCGCCGTGGCGAAGGACGCGGGCTGTAGCCAGCTCATCACGATGCAGATGATGATGAGCGCAACCGTCACCCAGAACGCCTGCGCGCCGACGATCCGCTGCAGGACGTTGTGCTGCTGAACGCCCAATACCGATTCGATCGAGACGTTCGCTTGCGGCGCTTCGGTCGACATTCGGCGACTCCTTCAGGCCGCGTGGATGGCGCCGGTGATCAGCCCGGTCACTTCTTCAGGCGTGGTCGCATGAATCGGCTTGTCCGCCACCTTGCGGCCGCGGCGCATCACCACCACCCGGTCGCAGACGGCGAACACGTCAGGCATGCGGTGGCTGATGAGGATGATCGCCATACCGGAGTCCTTGAGGCGCCGGATGAGGTCAAGCACCTCCGCCACCTGCCGGACCGAGATCGCGGCGGTCGGCTCGTCCATCAGCACCATGCGCGCCTTGGACAGGCGGGTGCGGGCGATCGCGACCGCCTGCCGCTGCCCGCCCGACATCTGCCGCACGAGGTCGCGGGGCCTCGTTTCCGACTTCAGCTCGCTGAACAGTTCGCCGGCGCGCTTGGCCATCGCTTTGTGGTCGAGCCAGCGAAACGGACCCCCGCCGCGCTTGATTTCGCGGCCCAGGAACACATTGGCGGCGGCCGACAGATTGTTGCACAGCGCGAGGTCCTGATAGACGACCTCGACGCCCTTTTCGCGCGCCTCGACGGGCTTGTGAAAATGCACCGCTTCCCCGGCGATGCGGACTTCGCCGTGGGTCGGGGGGAAATTGCCGGCGATCACCTTGACCAGGGTCGACTTGCCGGCGCCGTTATCGCCCATCAGGCCGAGGACTTCGCCCTCGTCCAGCTCCAGGTCGACCTCGTTGAGCGCGTGGATGGCGCCGAAGTGCTTGGACACCTGACTCAATTCGAGAATCGGCAAAGGCGCCTCCTCCGCGTTCGACCCTGTCGCCGCCGACGTTTCGTCCGTCCGCCCGCCTGTTATTTCTGACATGTCACCACCACAGATCAGGCCGAAGCGCAAGGGGGGCCGGGGCGGGTTGCCGCCGCGCCCGGAATGGGCGAGCGTGATCGCCCAAGAATCAGCTTGAGCAGCCTGTCCGGCGGAACCCTGAAATGCGGTGCCCGATCTGCGAGCATGAGGCCAGCCGTCTGCGCGATGTCGACGCGGTCGCCTACTTTCGCTGCCTCGGGTGCCAATCCCTGTTCGCGCACCCTGATTTCCTGGCCGCCGTCGATGCGGGCGCCGCGGACGGCTATCGCGATTCCTATTGGGAGCGGGAGCTTCCCGCGGCGCGCGAGCGGTCGTTCGGTCCAGGCGTCGCGCGGATGGCGGAGACGCTGCGCATGGCGCGCCTGCCGGTGCGGCGGGCGCTGGACATCGGCAGTGGCCCCGGGTTTCTGCTGGACGCCCTGGCTGAACTCGTCCCGAGCCTGGCCGAGAGGGTGCATGGCGTCGAACTCTTCCCTCCGCCCCCGCGCCAGCGCACTCAGAGCCCCAACTACCATATCGGCCTGGTTTCCGATCTCGAAGGACCGTTCGACGCCGGCGTATGTATTGAGGTGATCGAGCATCTCACGCCCGCCATCCTCGCCGACCTGCTGCGTCAACTCGCGTCGAAATCGAGCCCGGGCGCGCTCTATTTCTTCAACTCCGCCCAACCGTCGTTTGTCGAAGCGGTCGACCCCGGCTATTTGGACCCGCACGGCCGCGGCCATGTCGTCTCATGGTCGGTCGCCGGCGCTCGCGTCCTGTTCGAACCCGCCGGTTTCAACGTGATCGCCCTGCCGGGGCGGGACTGGGCGTTTCTTGCCGAATTCGGGCCGCCCCGCGCGGTCGGCGCCGACATGCTGATGGACTGGCTGTGGCGCCCCGCGCCGGACAATATCGCGCTCGTGCGCAAGGATCGGTTCGGTTCATTGTTCGAGACGATCGGGCTCGAGTCCGCGCGCTGCTATCTCGAAGCCGGCGTCGCCGAAGAGCGGACGCGCTGGGCCCTCAGGTTGCAAGGCGAATTGCGGCGGGCCCGATGGAGATGGCTCGGCCCCTTGGCGAGCGGTCGGCGGCCATAGCGATGCAAACGCGGCGCCTGTTCGACGAAAACAAGGAGTGCGTCCGATGAATGGCGCCGAACTCATGGTCTCCGCGCTCGAGAACGAGGGCGTGCAGCAAATCTTTGGCATTCCCGGCGAGGAGAACCTCGATGTTGTCGAGGCTTTGCGCCGCTCCAGGATCAAGCTCGTCCTCACCCGCCACGAGCAGGCGGACCACGCCTACGGCATGATCCGCTGGAAGCAGGCCGTGGACGGCTTCCCAGATTTCGGCATGACCTTCGGCGATCCCGACTTCGCGGCTTATGCGCGTGCGTATGGGGCGAAGGGCAGCCGGGTCGAGAGCGCCGACGGGTTAGCGCCCGCGCTCGAAGCCGCGTTCATGGGCGGGGGCGTGCATCTCATCATGA
>DATGHB010000488.1:0-4130 GCA_035308265.1 Roseiarcus sp. | reverse complement strand
CCAGGAGCTCCTTCGTCATCGGGCGCCCGACCGGCCAGTCCCGGCGACCTCGAGCCACGTTTGCGCGACCAGGGCCTCGGGCACCGGCTTGAGACCCGCGTCCGGCCGGTCGTACCGTGGTCCGGCCGCGATCAAGGCGCTCGTATAGGGATGGCGAGGCGCGGAGAGAATGTCCGCGGTCGGGCCGGACTCGATGACCGCGCCGGCGAACAGAAGCGTCACCCGGTCGCAGATCTGCGCCACCACCCCGAGATCGTGGGTCACAAAAATAACCGCGGTCCGGCGCGCCTCCTGCAGCCCGCGAATGAGGCGCAGAATCTGCTTCTGCACCGTCACGTCGAGCGCCGTCGTCGGCTCGTCGGCGACGATGACCTTGGGCTCGAGCGCGAAAGCCGCGGCGATCAGCACGCGCTGGCGCATTCCGCCGGACAATTGATGCGGATAGGCGCGGAGCGCGCGCTCAGGTTCGGCGATGCGCACTTCGGCCAGCAGTTCGAGCGCGCGGGCCCGCGCCGCACGCGCGCTCAATCCCCTGCGGAGCCTGAGTCCGTCGGTCAGTTGCGCTTCGATGCGCCGGCCCGGATTGAGGGCGGTCATCGGGTCCTGGGGCACGAGCGCGATGGCGTCCCCGAAGATCCCGCGACGTTCGCTTTGCGCCAACGCCCTCAAGTTCCGCCCTTCGAACAGGATTTCCCCTTGCGTGATCCTGACCGTGCGCGGCAGCACGCCGAGCAGGGCCTTGGCGACCGTGGATTTTCCGGCCCCGCTTTCCCCGACGAGCCCAAGCGTTTCTCCCGGCTCAACATCGAGGCTCACATTCCGCAGGATCGGCTCGGCCCCCTCGAGTTCGGAGACCACGCTCAAGCCGGATATGGAAAGGATCGGCGCCGTCATCGGCGCAGGACCGGATCGAGCGCGCGGCGCAATCCGTCGCCGAGCTGGTTGAAGGCGAGCACAGTTGCGAACAGGGCGGCGAGCGGCGCGGCGAACAGCCACCAGGTCTGATGAATGAATTGCCGGCCTTCCGCGATCATGCCGCCCCAGGTCGGCGTGTCCGACGCGACCGACAGGCCGACGAACGACAGGATCGCTTCGACGATGACGGCGATGCCCATCTCCAGGCTCACCAGCGCGAGCAGGGCAGGGACAACGTTGGGCAGGATCTCGTGCATCAGGATATGGAACGGCGGGAACCCGATGGCGCGCGCCGCGACGACATAGTCGGCTTCGGCCTGCGCCATCGTTTCGGCGCGGACGACCCGGCAGAATCGCGTCCAGTCGATGATCGCGATCGCCGCGATCACCGATCCGACGCCCGCGCCGAGAACCGCGACCAGGAGAATGGAGAGCAGGACCGGCGGGAACGCCATCCAGATGTCGACCAGCCGCGAGATCAGGCCGTCCGCCCAGCCGCGATACCAGCCCGCGACGAGCCCCAGCGCCGTGCCGGCGAGCGCCGCCAGGCTCGCGGCGACGAAGGCGACGATCAGCGCGATCCGCGATCCGTAAATCAGGCGCGAAAGTACGTCGCGGCCGAGATCGTCAGCGCCGAGCCAATAGCCGGGCTCGGCGCCGGCGAACCCGGCTGGCGGCACGGACGCGAGCATCAGGTCCTGGTCGAGCGGGTTCTTGGGCGCAATCCACGGCGCAAACACCGCGATCGCGATCAAGGCCAGAATGAAGCCGCCGCCAAGCGTCACCTTCGGCTCCGCGATGAGCGCCCGCAGGCGCCGCGCCGCGAGGCTCGGCCGGTAGGTCGCGACAAAGGAGGAAGCGGAGGCCTCCGTCATCGGGCGCAAGCCTTTCCGCCGGGTTCGCGCTCAAGCATGCCTGAGTCTCGGATTGAACAGCGCGACGAGCAGATCGACCGCGATGTTGATCAGGATGAAGATGACCGCGAACACCAGCACGAGCCCCTGAATGAGCGGCAGATCGCGATTGATCACCGCCTCGATCGCCATGTTGCCGATGCCCGGATAGGCGAAGATGCGCTCGACGATCACGGTGCCGCCTATCAGGAAGGTGAACTGAACGCCGGTCAGCGCGAGCGTCGGGCCGATCGCGTTGCGCAGCGCCTCCTGGAGGACGAGGCGGAGCTCGGACATCCCCTTGAGCCGCGCGAGCAGAACATAGTCCTGCGCCATAGCTTCATTCAGCGCGCCCTTCAGCACGCGCGCGATCACCGCCGCGAGAGGGAGGCCCAGCGCGAGCGTCGGCATGGCGAGGTGCTTGAGGAGGTCGAAAGACAGGTCGAACCTGAGCCTCGCGAGGCTCTCGGCGAGATAGAAGGGCGTCGTCATCCCGGCGTCGACGCTCGGATCGATCCGGCCGGTCAGCGGCAGAATCGGCCACACCACCCCGAAGGCGAGCACCAGCGCCAGCGCCCAGACGAAATCGGGAATGGCGAGCAGGAGCCCGGTGACCGCGTCGATCACCGGCTCTGCCCAGGTGCGGCGCGCCATCGCGCCGAGAATCGCGACGGAGCCGCCCACGATCACCGCGAAGGCGAGCGCGGCCGCGGCGAGCTCGAGGGTGGCGGGCAGCCGCTCGCCGAGGAGCGCGAGAACGTCGCGGTTGAGCGAGATCGAGACGCCGAAGTCGCCGCGCAGCGCATATCGGACCCAGACGATGAATTGGGAAAGAACGCTCCCATCCAGTCCGTAATGCGCGCGCAGCGCGGCGATGTCCGCCGCGCTCGCGCCGGGAGAGATCATCATCGCGATCGGATCGCCTGGCACGACCCGCAGCAGCACGAACACGACGATCGCGACCCCAACGAGCGTGGCCAGCGCCACCAGAAGACGCCGGAGAACGGCGACAGCGATCATCGAGCTGTCACGACCTCACCCACTTCCTCGCCTCGAACCCGCGCGCGTGGCGATCGCCGTTCGCCCCGTCAGGCCGCCGGCGACACCAGCGTCGGCTGCAGCGCGCCCGACTTGTTCGGAATGACCTTGAGATCCGACTTGTAGACGATCGGCTGCACGTATTGAAGCAGCGGGAGGACGTAGCCCTGCTCGGCGATGTAGCGGTCGACCGCCTTCCAGCCCTCGATCCGCTTCTTCTCGTCCTTCTCGCCCCACAGCGGCCCGATTTTCGCGTCGAGATCGGCGGTCTTCCAGGCCGAGTGCGGCGAGGGGCTGAACATCGCGAAGCCGGTCGAGGTGGTCGGATCGCCGATCGCGTCACCCCAGTTGTAGAAGGCCATTGGGGCGAGCTTGTGGGCGGCCCTGAGCTCGAAGTGCTTGGCGACCTCGTAGACCTCGATATTGGCGTCGATGCCCACCTTGCGCCACATGCCGACGATCGCCTGGATCATCTCGTAGTCCTTCGGCTTGAAGCCGCGGGTGGTCTGGATGGTGAACTTGACCGGCTTCTCGGGCGTGAATCCCGATGCGGCGAGCAGTTCAGCGGCCTTCTTGGGATCGTAGGGCGTCTTGATCGTGGGATCGAAGGCCGAATACTCGGGCGCTTCCAGGGTGTCGATCGGCACGCCATAGCCGCGCAGCAGCCGATCGACGATCGCCTTCTTGTCGACCGCCATGATCGCGCCGAGGCGCACGTTCTTGTCGAGCATCGGCTCCCGGTTGGTGATGAAGATCATGCCGATGTCGGTGATCGGCGTGGCTGCGCCCGACAGGCCTTTCTTCGCCTTCAGGCGATCGAACTCCTCGTAGGGAATTTCGAGCGTGACGTCGGAGGAGCCGGATTCGATCTCGGCCACCCGCGTCGTGGCGTCGGGCACGAACTTGAAGATCACCGTCTCGAACGCCGGCTTCTCGCCCCAGTAGTGGGGATTCGCCTTGAGGCGCAGGAACGCGTTGCCCTGATATTCGTCGACCATGTAGGGTCCCGTCCCGACCGGCTTCTTCTCGAACCCTTCCGCGCCGACCTTCTCGTAATGGGCCTTGGGCAGGACATAGCCGGTGAGGAACGCCATCCACATGAAGAAGGTCGGCTCGAAGCGGACGACGTCGGCGGTGATCTTGTTCCCGTCGATCTTGTAGTTGCCGGCGGTCGACCAGATGAAGGAAATGGGATTGGCGCTGTCCTTCGCGCCGGCGCGCTCGAGCGACCAGACGACATCCTCCGGCGTCAGCGGCGATCCGTCGTGCCATTTGACGTCCGGG
>DATGHB010000487.1:0-3550 GCA_035308265.1 Roseiarcus sp. | reverse complement strand
CCGGCGAAGCGTTCCAGTTCGACTGGTCGGAGGACTGCGCGATCATCGCGGGCGAGGACCAAACTGCAGGTCGCCCACTTCAAACTCTGCTACAGCCGCGCGTTCGTTCTCCGCCCCTATCCGCAGCAGACCCACGAGATGCTGTTCGACGCCCACAATCACGCCTTCCGTGGGCTTGGCGGCGCGCCGCGGCGTGGGATCTTCGCCAATATGCGAACGGCCGTCGACAAGGTTGGGCGCGGCAAGGAGCGCCAGGTCAACGCGCGTTTCTCGGCCATGGTCAGCCACTTCTTGTTCGAGGCCGAGTTCTGCAATCCGGCGTCCGGCTGGGAGAAGGGCCAGATCGAGAAGAACGTTCGAGGCATGCGCGCCATCGGCTGTGGCAGCCCATGCCGAGCTTTCCCTCCCTGGCGGCGCTGAACAACTGGCTGGAGATGCGATGCCAGGAGCTATGGGCGCAGACCCAACACGGCTCGCAGCTGGGCTCGGTGGCCGAGGCCTGGGCCGAGGAAGCGCGACATCTGACGCCGCCTTCCAGGCCGTTTGACGGCTTCATCGAATATGCCAAACGGGTCTCGCCGACGTGCTTGGTCCATCTGGAGCAAATCGATCCGCGCCTGGGGGGAAGCCAGGATCAATCCGCCGATCCGGTCCCAGGCGCCCTTAGCGGCATTGCGAAACCACGCGGGGAGCGTATCATAGCGATTCGGCCGACTCGCGAGCATCGGCGACCAAACGCCCCAAGGTGAAATAAAGCCCTCTCCCGCCCAGGTTACTCAGCGCGGCAGAGCCCGGCGGCCGCGATCCCGGTCGCGGCGGCGTTCCTGTGCCGGCTGATAGGCGAGGCCCGCATGGTAGGCGCAATAAGGCCGCGTCGCGGCGGGCGATCCGCAATAGCGGAATTCGGAACTGGCCGGATCGCCGAGCGGCCAGCGGCACATCGATTCCTTGAGCTCGACAATCGTGACCTTAAGCGACATCGGCACGACGACGCTCTCGAACTCGGGCTCAACGGTCTCGGACAGCGCCTCCGGCGCGAAGGCGAGCGCGGTCGCGCCGCGAACGACCCGGTGGGCGACGGAGGAGAGGCGCGGTCCGGCGACGCGATGCGCGGGCGCCGGCGCGAGACGCCGGGGACGGGAAGCGGCCGTGCTCGGCGTTTTGGCCCGCCCGGCCAAGCCCAGCCGGTGGACCTTTCCGATCACCGCGTTGCGGGTCACGCCATTGCCGAGCAAGCCCGCGATCTGGCTCGCGCTCTTGCCGTCCGTCCAATGCTGCTTGAGCTGCTCGACGATCTCGTCTGTCCAAGCCATAGTCGCCTCGTTCGTCAATCCGTCCCCAAAGTGAGCGCATGAGGCGGAATCCAACTCCCCCGCCCGGCAAGGAGCCCGCCGGGCGCGACGCTGACCAGCACTCGATCTGAAACCCTCGCCCACGACATCTCGTGGGCGCCAGGGGCAAAACTACACTACTCGTTGAATCGCGCGCAAGAGTCCGCGAGGGATGTCGGACGGGCTTTTCCCCAACTCTTGACAGCACAGATCCCCATTTTCGGCCCGACCGCTCGATTGAGCGAGTCGAATCAAGGCGTCGAGGCGCGTCGCCCGGGCGCCGCTCCCGAGCCACGAGGGCGGGCGACGAGGAATTCTCGCATCTGTCAGGACGCCGCGGTTCGTTCAACGTCTCGCGGCAAAAAAGCCCCTGAGCATCGCCGCCGCCTCGCTTTCGCGTAAACCCCCATAGACCTCCGGCGCGTGGTGGCAGGTGGCCAAGCGGAAGAAACGCGGGCCGTTGTCGACGGCGCCGCCCTTGGGGTCGGGGGCCGCGTAGTAGAGCCGGCGCAGGCGGGCGAACGAGATCGCGCCCGCGCACATCGCGCAGGGCTCGAGGGTCACATAGAGATCGCAGCCCGCGAGCCGTTCGGCGCCGAGTTTCGCCGCGGCCGCGCGAATGACCAGCATTTCCGCGTGCGCGGTCGGGTCGCTAAGCTCGCGGGCGCCATTTCCGGCGCTCGCGATCACTTCGCCGTCGCGAACGAGGGCCGCGCCGATCGGCGCTTCGCCGCGCGCCCCGGCCGAACGCGCCTCGGCGAAGGCGACGCTCATCGGATCGGCGCTCATCCCCTCTTTGGTCAAACCGCGCTTGCCCTCCGGACGCCGCCCGTTTTTGGTCTGGCGGCTCACGGCGTTCGGGCTTAGGACAGGCGGCCGCCGGCGGCAACGCCGCGGGCCGCCTGGACCTCACACGAAACGAGCCATGAACGACGACGAAGCGGAAGCCGCAGTCCCGGAGGTCCGCGCGGGCCAGCGCATCGCCAAGGTCATGGCGCGCGCGGGGGTCTGCTCCCGCCGCGACGCCGAGGCCTGGATCGCCGAAGGGCGGGTCAGCGTCAATGGCGCGGTGCTCACGAGCCCGGCCTTCAATGTGACCGACGCCGACGATGTCCGCGTCGACGGCAAGCCGCTCGCTTCGCCCGAGCGCACGCGTCTCTTCCTCTTCCACAAGCCTAAGGGACTCGTCACCACCGCGCGCGATCCCGAGGGGCGGCCGACGGTTTTCGCCGCCCTGCCGCCCGGTTTGCCGCGCCTTGTCGCGGTCGGCCGGCTCGACATCAACACCGAGGGGCTCTTGCTGCTCACCAACGACGGCGGGCTCGCGCGCGTTCTCGAACTGCCCTCGACCGGGTGGCTGCGCCGCTATCGCGTGCGCGCGCATGGGACCATCGACCAGGCGGCGCTCGACCGTCTCGCTGGCGGCGTCACCGTCGACGGCGTCGACTACCAGGGGGTCGAGGCCAGGCTCGATCGCGAGCAGGGCGCGAATTCCTGGCTCACCCTGGGCCTGAGAGAGGGGAAGAATCGGGAGATCAAGAAAATCCTCGAGCACTTGGGTCTTGCGGTCAACCGGCTCATCCGCGTCTCCTTCGGGCCGTTCGAACTCGGCGATCTCGCCGAAGGCGAGGTTGCAGAGGTGCGTACGCGGGTGCTGCGCGATCAATTGGGCGTCAAGCTCTCCAGAGAGGCGAGCGCCAATTTCGACGCGCCGCTGATCGTTGCCGATGAAGCGGCGCCCGAGCCGAAGCAGGGCGAGCGGCCGCGAGGCAAAGGCGGCCGGCGCGAGGACGCTGGACGCAAACCAGCGATGCAAGGCCGGCCGGATCCTCGAGCGAGCGTGGGCAAGAGCCGGTTCGAAGGGCGCGCCGCGCAGCGCCGCGCGTCTCCGAAACCCTCCACGCCCGACCGCCGGAGCAAGCACGTCTCCGCGCTGCGGGCCGAAATCGCCGCCGACGCCTCCAACGCGAAGAGGCCGCGCACGCGGGTCGAGCGCAGCGCGACGCAGGACCGCAAGGGGCGGACCGTCGCGGTCGAGCGCCGCTCCCGTGCGCATGACACCGAGTCTGGGCGCCCCGGCCGCGAACCGCCGGAGCGTGGCCGCCGGCCAACCTCATTCGCGAAGACCGCGCGCGACGGCAAGGGCCGCGAACGCGCAGGCGCGCCGCCGCGCAGCGGAACCGGGCGCGCGTTCAAGCCGAGGGCCGAGCGGGACGGAG
>DATGHB010000486.1:0-2893 GCA_035308265.1 Roseiarcus sp. | reverse complement strand
TGGGCATGGCTTTCAACTCTTGGACTGGCGGGCGCCGTCATCGGGTCGCTGATCACCGAGTTCACCGGCGTCGCCGGAGTGGGCGAGCTGTTCGGGCTCTCGCGCTCTTTCACGCTGCCGCTCGCCGCAGCAGCGCTGCTCATCATCGTCGCCAGCGGGTCCTACAAGCGGGTCGAGCGGACCGCGCTCATCATCGGCCTCTTCCAGCTCGCGTTCTTCATCGTCGCCTGGGCCGCGCACCCTGGCCTTAAGGCGCTGGCGCGGGACGCGATCGACCTGCCCCTCCGCAACCGCGATTTTCTGTTCATGGCCGCGGCTGTGATCGGCGCGACCTTCAACCCGTGGATGATCTTCTACCAGCAATGGGCGACGGTCGACAAAAAGTTGAGGCCCAGCGACCTCATCCCCGCGCGCTGGGACACCGGGATTGGCGCAATCCTGACCCAGTGCCTGACCGGCGCCGTGCTGATCGCCGTTGCGGCCGCCTTCACCGACGGGCGGGGGCCGGCAAGCCTGTCGACGATCGGCGAGATCAGCGACGCGCTGACGCCGGCGATGGGCGAGTGGCTGGGGCGGATCGTGTTCTCAGCCGGCGTGCTCGGGGCGTCACTGGTCGCGGCGATCGTCTCCTCGCTCGCGCTGGCCTGGGGGCTCGGCGAGGTCGCCGGCTACCGGCGTTCGCTGGAATACCGGCCGTTCGACGCCGGCTGGTTCTACGGCGTCTACGCAGCCTGCGTCCTCGGCTCGGGCGCGGTCGTGTGGTTTTCCCGCGATCTCGTCTGGCTCAACATCGCAGCCCAGGTCTTCAACGCCTTTCTGATGCCCCTCGTCATCGGCCTGTTGGCGGTTCTGGCGGCCACCGCCTTGCCGGAGCCGTGGCGGCCCCGCGGCTGGTATCTCGGCTTGATCGTCGCGGTTTCAGCGATCGTCTGCGCGGTCGGGATTTTCGGCGCCGTGCGGACCCTGATGTGAGGCGTGCTATTGCTGTGACGGAGCGGGGAGGAGCGGGTTGAACGCGATTGCCTCCGCGACTAACGCGACTATCGAGCCGGGCAGGATTCCATGACCGAGGCCCCGCCAGGACGCGGCGTGTGCGTGGTGATCGGGGCGGGCGACGGGCTCGGCGCGTCGATCGCGCGCGCCTTCGCCCGCGAGGGGCTTCGCGTCTGCGTCACCCGGCGCCCGCGTCACATCGAAGCGATCGAGAGGCTCGCCCAGACGATCCGCGCCGAGGGCGGTGAGGCTCACGCCTTCAGCCTCGACGCCCGCGTCGAAGCCGATGTCGCGGGCCTGATCGAACGGATCGAGCGCGAGGTCGGCGCGATCGAGGTCCTGGTCTTCAATATCGGCGCGAATGTGCGGTTTCCGATCGTCGAGACCACGACGCGCGTCTATTCCAAGGTCTGGGAAATGGCGGCGCTCGCCGGGTTTCTCGCCAGCCGCGAGGCCGCGCGGGCGATGATCGCGCGCGGGCGCGGCACGATCCTGTTCACCGGCGCGACCGCGAGCGTCCGGGGCGGGGCAGGGTTCTCCGCCTTCGCCGGGGCGAAGCATGCGCTGCGCGCGCTCGCCCAGTCTCTCGCGCGCGAACTGGGGCCGAAGGGAATCCACGTCGCCCATGTCGTCATCGACGGCGCGATCGACGGCGCCTTCATCCGCGGGCGCCTCGCCGACGCCGCCGAAAAGCTCGAGCGCGAGGAGATTCTCGTTCCCGACGAGATCGCCAGGAACTATGTCTGGCTCCATCGCCAGAAGCGAAGCGCCTGGACGTTCGAGATGGACTTGCGCCCGTGGTCGGAGACGTGGTGATGAGCGCGACGGTCGAGTTCATTTTCGATTTCGGCAGCCCCAACGCCTATCTTGCCTATCGCGCGCTGCCCTCCGTCCTGGAGCGGACCGGCGCGAACCTCGCGATCAACCCCTGCCTGCTCGGTGGCATCTTCAAGGCGACCGGCAACCAGGCGCCGATCGTCGCTTTCGCGCCCGTCAAGGGCAAGCTCGAATACCAGCTGCTCGAGATCCGCCGCTTCGTCGCCAGGCACGGGCTCGACAAGTTCCGCATGAACCCGCACTTTCCCGTCAACACCCTGATGCTGATGCGTGGGCTCATCGCCGCGCGCGAGGCGGGCCAGGAAGCCGCCTATATCGAGATGGGCCTTCAGGGCCTATGGGAAGAGGGCCTCAAGCTCGACGACCGCGAGATTCTGGCGCGGCGGATCGATTCGGCCGGTCTCAATTCGGCCAGCCTCATCGCGGCGGCTCAGACCGACCGCGTGAAGCTCAGGCTCGCTGACAACACCGCAGCCGCGGTCGCGCGCGGCGTGTTCGGGATTCCGACGTTTTTCGTCGGGCCCGACATGTTTTTCGGCAAGGATCGGCTAGCCGAGATCGAAGAGGCGCTCGCAGCCACGGCGAAAGACGCGCGATAGCCGCGGGAAACGGCGGCCAAAAGGGCCAAATAGCCCAGCGGGTGCGCGCGGCAAATACGACTAAATTAAGGATCGCCCCATGAATCACGGCCCTGAGCCGGGAATCGATAAAACTTTATGCATCCAGTCGAGGCGTTGGCAATCGGCGGATGGGATTGTCCGTTCGCGGCCGGGATCCTGCCCCGGCCGCGAAAGCCTGGGGACACCGGGTTTTGCCAAGGCAGGACCCAAAGAGCGTCAGGAGAATCCCATGCTTCGAGTCCGTAACTTTCTTTCCGATGAATCCGGCGTCACCGCGATCGAATATGCGCTGATCGCCAGCCTGATCGCCGTGTTCATCATCGTCGCCGTCCAGCTCGTTGGCACCCAGGTCAGCTCGGTGTTCAACGAAATCGGCACCACCCTGAAGTAAGCTGGGGATCGGCCGCATCTCGCCTCATTTGCATTGTCGCCCGGGTCCTGCG
>DATGHB010000485.1:0-3486 GCA_035308265.1 Roseiarcus sp. | reverse complement strand
ACCGCGCGGGCGCGGCGATCGTCTTTCACGGGACCCGCCGGCCGCGCGCCGCCGATGTCGTTGGCGTGATCACCAAGCGGGCGATCGCCGACGCGGTGATCGGCGCCTACGAAGACTGACCTCAGCCTTAAGGCGCCAATGCCGCGCTTCACCCTGCGCAAGAAACCGCCCGACCTGCAATGGGGCGCGCTTCTCGGCGCGACGGTCATTGGCGTCGCGGCCTTCGAGGCCGCGCGCCTGCCGGCGGCGCTGCTGCTTGGCGCGACCGGAGCGGCGATCCTGCTCGCCTGGTTCGAAGCCCGGGTGAAGATTCCGCCTTTGGCCTTTGTTATCGCGCAGGGTTTTGTCGGTTGCCTGGTGGCGCGCGCGATCACCCCGGCGATTGTGATGACGATCCTCAGCGAATGGCCGATGTTCCTCTTCCTCATCGCCGCGGTGATTGCTTTCGCGACCAGCCTCGGCTTCATCCTCGCCCGCTGGAAAATCCTTCCCGGCACGACGGCGGTCTGGGGTTCCTCGCCCGGCGGAGCGACTGCGATGGTGCTGATGGCCGACGCCTATGGCGGCGACATCAGGCTGGTCGCGGTCATGCAATATCTGCGCGTCGCCTGCGTCGGCCTCACCGCGTCGATTGTCGCCCGGGCGTGGACGGCCTCCGGCGGCGCGGCGCCGGAGGCGATTCCCTGGTTCCCGCCCCTCGAGCCGGTCTCCTTTCTGGCGACGCTGGCCCTTGGGGTTGGGGGCGGAATCCTTGGACTGAAGTTGCGAATCCCGGCCGGCGCGCTGCTCGTGCCGCTGTTCGTCGGCGCGCCCCTTGCGGCGACCCACCTCATCACGATCACCCTGCCGCCATGGCTGCTGGCGACCGCCTACGCGCTGGTCGGCTGGTCGATCGGCTTCCGGTTCACCCGCGAAATGGTGGTTTATGCGAGCAGACAATTGCCGAGGATCCTGGCCTCGATCTTCACGCTGATCGCCATGTGCGGCGGTCTCGCCTTCGCGCTTCACGAGGCGGCGGGAACGGACGCGCTCACCGCCTATCTCGCCACCAGCCCCGGCGGGGCCGATGCGGTCGCGATCATCGCCGCCTCGTCCCCGGTCGACGTTCCCTTCGTGATGGCGATGCAGGTCGGGCGGCTTCTGATCGTGATCCTGATCGGCCCCGCGCTTGCGCGCATGATCGCCCGCCTGACCGGGGGAGCCGAACCCGCGTCAAAGGCTCAACGCTGCGAATAGGCCGCGCGGTGTTCGATCTTCCCGGCGCAATTGCCTTGACGGCCGGACATTTGTGACAGACGCCTGCCAGCGATGGACAGTCCGTCAGGAACGTGAACGCAGGACGCCGCGGCGCATGGATATTGAGGCTATCGCCGGCGAGGCTTTTGCGATCCTGGGGACCGGCCGCCAGATCGCGCCCTTCACCAAGACCTGTCCCGGTTTGGGACTTGACGAGGCCTACCGGGTCACGGCGGCCGTCCGCGCCAAGCGGGAAGCGCGCGGAGAGCGTCCGATCGGGCGCAAGATCGGGTTCACCAACCGGACTATCTGGGCGGAATATGGCGTCTATGCGCCGATCTGGGGCTATGTCTACGACAGCACGGTCCGCGACCTTGCCGACGAAGCGCCGGTTTCGCTCGCCGGCCTCGCGGAACCCCGGATCGAACCGGAGATCGTGTTCGGCCTCGCCGCCCCGCCCGCGCCGGCGATGGACGAGCGGGAGCTCATGGGCTGCATCGACTGGATCGCCCACGGCTTCGAGATCGTGCAGTCGATCTTCCCAAACTGGTCGTTCGCCGCCCCGGACACCGTTGCGGCCTACGGCCTCCATGGGCGGCTGTTCATCGGGCCACGTCATGCCGTAGCGCCGCGGCGCGCCGACTGGGCGCGCGAGCTTTCGCGCTTCGAGATCGACCTTTTCCGCAACGGCGCGCATGTCGATCGCGGCCAAGCGGCCAACGTCCTCGACGGGCCGCTATTCGCGCTGCGCCATCTCGCCGAGACGCTGGCGCAGGATCCTCAGAGCCCGCCGCTCGCAGCAGGCGAAATCGTGACGACCGGAACGCTCACCCGCGCCTTCCCCGCCGCGTCAAGCGAGGTTTGGGCCACGACCCTCAGGGGCGTCCCGCTCGAAGGCGCCCGCATCCGGTTCGCGTAGCGCGCCCAAGCAGGACGCCGGCCGGCAGGCGTCTCAGTCCGGGACGGCGCCGATGACGCCCTCTTGACTCCTACTCCAATTTGGAACAATCTCAGGTTGCATGTCGTTCAACCATAAGTCGTAGCCGCGGAGTTAAGAAATTGCACATGATTGAACAGATTTTCGCAATGTACGGCGCGGCCTCGGCCATGGCGACGATCGCCTTCCTTGCTTTGTGCTGGCGGGCGGTGGAGGCGCGGTCCAATGATTGAGCTTCCGCACCACTTCCTCAACGCGCTGTTCATGATCCTTATCGTTTTCGCCGCCATGAACCGGGCGAGGCAGCGGTCCGGCGCGGAAAAGGAGTTGGCGCCGCAATCGGTCAGGTTCCTCTCGTAGCCTGGACCAGCCAGTGAGGCCGGAACCGCGCGCCATGCGGCTCCCGTGCCCGCACAAGTTACGCGCGCCAATGATTTCACAAGCTTGGCTGCTCTTCTGCGCGACGTTGTAACTGCCAAGCCGTCTGGGTTAGGCAGCGATGGCTTGGAGGAGGTTGGCTGGGTCGCGGCCAGGGCCCGGAGGATATTGCAGTTTTGTTTGCGTGCGGTCGAAACGATCGATCGCAAGTTATATAAATCGCTCAAAACAATCCGCGCCCTGCGGCGGATCAAAGCCGGGCCATCGCCCGCTTTATGGCAAAGCGCGGATCGCTCGCGCCGGCGGACGATCCGCCCTTTCAGACACCTCACCGTCCCGCGATCGCCGCGGGATGATGGACGGTCCAGAGTCCCCAGATCGAGGCCAGCGCGACAATGACGCCAAGCACGACGCATGACCACACCGCCGGCTGAACCATCGCGAATCCCAGGATCCACGGCGAGATGATGACGAGCACGCCCACGATCAGCGCCACCCATTCCTCCCACTCGGCGAACTGCGCCAGGGCGGCGACGCCCATCACAAAGATGATCACGCCGCCGACCCATGCGGCTCTGGCCGCCATCAGATCGTGGGAGAATCGAAGCGCCCAGGGCGAGATGAAGAGCAGCACGCCGCAGACCAGGTTGATCCAGTCCTGGACATTTTTTTCGCTCCCGCGCAACGAAGCATTGGTCGCCATTGAAGCCTCCTTCATCACACGCGGCGTTGAGCAACGCCTCTAATTCGTTTACCTAATTCCTATTTTTGGGGATTTGATGGCGATCCCGTGTGAAGGCCGAGGAAACGGCTGGGCGGGACGAAGGGCGACCCATCACCGGCAGGATATGCGAATCTTGGCTCAAGAAATAGAACCCGATTAGCACGCCAACCTAGAGCAATCTGCAATTGATCGAACCGTAGCGCGTCCCTTC
>DATGHB010000484.1:0-2831 GCA_035308265.1 Roseiarcus sp. | reverse complement strand
GCCCGGATTCATTCCCGCCGATCCGCGCATCTGGGATTCGACCGCGGCGCTCGAACTCGGTTTCGTCCCGAAGCGCATGCTGGTGCTTGGCGGCGGCATCATCGGGCTCGAGATGGCGACGGTCTATCATGCGCTCGGCGCCGGGATCACCGTGATCGAGATGATGGACCAGCTGATGCCGGGGGCCGATCCCGACATCGTGACGCCCTTGGCCAAACGCATTGGCCGCCTCTACGACAAGATCCTCCTGAAGACGAAAGTAACGGCTGTCCGCGCCGAGCCGGACGGGCTCAAGGTCGCTTATGAAGGGCCCGGCGGCGCCAATACCGAAACCTTCGACGCCATGCTGGTCTCGGTCGGCCGGCGGCCCAACGGGGCGCTCATCGGCGCCTCGGCGGCCGGCATCGCCGCCGATGAGCGGGGCTTCATTCCCGTCGACCGCCAGATGCGCACGAACGTGCCGCACATCTTCGCCATCGGCGACATCGTCGGCCAGCCGATGCTGGCGCATAAGGGCACCCACGAGGGCAAGGTCGCCGCGGAAGTCGCGAGCGGACACAAATCCTCCTTTGACGCCAAGGCGATCCCGTCGGTCGCTTACACCGATCCGGAGGTCGCATGGGTCGGCCCGACGGAAACCGAGCTCAAGGCCGAGGGGATCAAATACGGCAAAGCGGTCTTCCCCTGGGCGGCGAGCGGCCGATCCCTTTCGCTGGGGCGAGACGAGGGCCTGACCAAGACCCTGTGGGACCAGGAGACGCAGCGCCTCATCGGCTGCGGCATCGTCGGCCCCAACGCCGGCGACCTCATCTCCGAGGCGGCGCTGGCGATCGAGATGGGCGCCGAAGCCGAAGACATCGGGCTGACCATTCATCCCCACCCGACGCTGTCGGAGACCTTCGCCATGTCGGCCGAGGCCTTCGCCGGAACCCTCACCGACCTTTACATGCCGAAGAAGAAATAGCTGGAGGTCCCGGTTCGCGCGGGCGAACG
Source organism: Roseiarcus sp. (assembly GCA_035308265.1). GTDB lineage: Bacteria > Pseudomonadota > Alphaproteobacteria > Rhizobiales > Beijerinckiaceae > Roseiarcus. Next base: position 1,838 of record DATGHB010000484.1, on the reverse strand, counting down.
GGCCCGGACGTCCGCCGCCCCGCTTTTGGCGTGCCGCAAACAGGAGCGCGGTCCCATGATGGTTGTCGTCTTTCGCGCGCGTCGCACCGAGGCCGGCCTCGGCGACGAATACGCGTCCGCGCTCAAGCGCATGGAAGAGCTGGCGACGCGGATGCCAGGCTATATCGCGCATAAAGGCTTCGTCGCCGCGGACGGCGAGCGTCTGACCCTGGTCGAATGGGAGTCGCCGGAAACGCTGCGCGCCTGGGCGACGCATCCGGAACACGTCGCGACCAAACGGGTTGGCCGCGACAGGTTCTACGAGGCGTACCATGTCCAAGTCTGCGAAGTTAAGCGCGAGTCGCGCTTCGAGCGCGATGCGGACGCAGCCGCGGAGTAAGAAACGGCGGCGGCGCCTGTGAGGGTGTTCTTCTTCGGCGTCGGCTATTGCGCCCGGCGGCTCGTCGAGCGCGAGCCCTGGATCGAGGCTAGCGGAACGGCGCGGAGCGCGGAGAGCGTCGCCGCGCTGCGACGCGCCGGCGTCGAGGCTTACCGGTTTGACGGCGCCGACGCGGACCCCGAGCTTGAGCGGGCGCTGAAGAGGGCCGAGGCGGTCGTCGTCTCCATCCCGCCGCGCACGGAGGCAGGCGCGATCCTGGAGCGCTTCGGCGCCGCCATCGCCGCGCCGGCTCTGCGGCGAATCCTCTACTACTCGACGATCGGCGTCTACGGCGACCACGCGGGCGCCTGGGTGGACGAAGCGGGCGCGACGCTGACCCGTACCGCGCGGGGCCTCGCGCGGCTCAAGGACGAGGCGGACTGGACGGCGGCGGCCCGGACGCGGGGCGCGCAGGCGGACATTCTGCGTCTCGCTGGAATCTATGGGCCTGCCCGCAATGCGCTGGTCAATCTGCGCCGGGGCGAAGCGCGGCGGATCGTCAAGCCAGGGCAGGTGTTCAACCGCGTCCATGTCGACGACATCGCCCAAATCTCAAGCCTGGCGCTCACCCGCGGCCTTGAAGGCCAGATCTGGAACGTCGCAGACGAGAAGCCCGCCCCGCCGCAGGACGTCGTGGCCTTCGCGGCGGCGCTCCTCGGCATCGAGCCCCCGCCCGAGGAGCCGTTCGATGCGGCGCGGCTCTCGCCGATGGCGCGGGAGTTCTACGCTGACAACAAGCGGGTCTCGATAGCCAAGGCCAAGGCCAGGCTCGGATATGCGCCCGCCTATCCGACCTACCGCGAGGGGCTTACGGCGCTAGCCGAAGCGGGGGAGGGGCGCGGCGCGTGAGACTCTCGCGAGACTCCCAAGCCGGTCGCTTAAGATTGAGCCAGGGCTTGCAAAGCGGATAGGAAGTCGACGGCGCCCGGCAAACGGGCGCGGCTGGAGGGACCCGCTCATGCTGAAGACGGTCGCGGCGCTGTTCGTTGTGCTCTTCATGGCCACGGCGGGCGCCCGTGGGGAGGAGCTGAAAGTCGGGCGCTACCAGATGGTCGCGGTCCCCGCCTCGCAGGCGCAAACCTTTCCCGAGGCTCTTCTGCTGGACACGGCGACCGGGCAGAGCTGGCTTCTGTACCACGAAACCGGGCAGGCGATTGAATGGCTTCCGCTTCCATTTTGGGGCGGAAAGGACCGGCCCGCGACCGCCTTGCCGCCGCCTCCTGACGCGGCCGGCCCTTCGCGCTGAGAGGCGCGTCAGGAGGATTTCTCCTCGTCTTCGGGCGACGGCATGACGGTCCCGGAGTTCGGCTCGATCCAGGCCATGTGGTCGTGGACGGCAAGGCAGCCGGGCGTGTTTTCGGCGATCACCCTGAGGCCGCCGCGCAGCCGTTCGTCGGTGATCGAGCCGGTGAGGGTGACG
>DATGHB010000483.1:0-5241 GCA_035308265.1 Roseiarcus sp. | reverse complement strand
AGTTGCGATAGTCCTCGATTGCGTGGCGGCGCGCCATGATGTCGAATCCCGATTGCCTGCCCGCCGCCGTCACCAGCGATAGTGGGCGAAGGCGCGGTTGGCTTCCGCCATCCGGTGGGTGTCCTCCCGCTTCTTGACCGCAGCCCCGCGATTGTTCGAGGCGTCGAGCAGTTCGGCCGACAGCCGGTCGACCATGGTCTTGTCGTTGCGGTCGCGCGCGGCGGCGATGATCCAGCGGATCGCCAGCGCCTGCCTGCGTTCGGTGCGCACCTCGGACGGCACCTGATAGGTCGCGCCGCCGACCCGGCGCGAGCGGACCTCGACCGAGGGGGCGACGTTCTCGAGCGCCTGCTTGAACACCGCCAGCGGATCGGTCTTGGCCTTGGTCTCGACGCTCTCCAGCGCGCCGTACACGATCGACTCGGCGACTGACTTCTTGCCCTCGTACATGATCGTGTTCATGAACTTGGCCACCACCACGTCGCCGTATTTGGCGTCCGGAATGATGTCGCGTTTCTCAGCGCTGTGTCGGCGTGACATCTGTCAACTCGCTCTTGTCGCCATGACCGGGCTAGACCCGGCCATCCATTGAAACCCTATCGTCGATCCCCGGATCCCCGCTTCGCTCCGTCCGGGGAAGACCTTCGCTTGCGCTCAGGGTCACTTGGGCCGCTTGGCGCCGTATTTCGAGCGGCGCTGCTTGCGGTCCTTGACCCCCTGGGTGTCGAGCACGCCGCGCAGGATGTGGTAGCGCACGCCGGGCAGATCCTTGACGCGGCCGCCGCGGATCATGACCACCGAATGCTCCTGCAGATTGTGGCCCTCGCCGGGGATATAGCCGATGACCTCGAAGCCGTTGGTCAGCCGAACCTTGGCGACCTTGCGCAGCGCCGAATTCGGCTTCTTCGGCGTCGTCGTATAGACGCGGGTGCACACCCCGCGTTTCTGCGGGCTCGCCTGAAGATGGCGGGCCTTTTCGCGGTAGGTCTTCGGCTGCCGCGGCTTGCGGATCAACTGGCTAATTGTCGGCATGTCGGCCCTGAGAGTTCCCGTCTCGCGTCCCGCCCGAAGGCCGAACAGAAATCCAATTTTCACCGTCCGGCCTTCGCGCGAAGCCGACGAGGCGTCGCGCGAAACCAACAGCGCCCTTAAACCCGCCAGGGGCTTTGGGCGCCGCCGAAAGCAGAGGATCACAAGGCACAACGCCCGCGATCATGCGAAACAGAACCGGCCCTCTCGAGGGGCGGCATGGCTCGTCATCGGGTGGATCGTCAGCGTTTAGAGCCGTTGGGTACCCGACGCGTCGTCGGATACAGCTCAAGCTCTACGGCCTGGCGAAAGCGGGCCGGTACATATTCCAGCCGCCTGCCACGGTCAACCCCTTTCGGCTGTCATAATCGGCAGCGGTGAAAAAATTCGCCGCCGCGGCCGGCCCTGCCGGTCCGCCCCGCCGTTCAACGGGCCGCGAAAACGCCGCACGCGATCATAGATGAGCCGGGATTGGACGTTAGCCAGCCGTAAGAGCAGCCGCAGCGCCGTTCCGCGCGTCCCGATCCGGAGCCTATGAAATCCATGAGAGCGACACGCAGGGAGGTCCTGGCCCTTGCGGCGACGGCCGCGCTCCGCGCATGGCCGGCGAGCGCGGAAACCGCAAGCGAGCCCTACGAGGCGCCGGCCGGCACAGGCCCGGCGGACCTCGACCAGGTCTGGGAGCTGGTGCGCGACCGCTTCTACGATCCCCGCCTCAATGGCCTCGACTGGGGCCAAGAGCGCGCTCGCTTCCGCCCTCAAGCTGCGTCGGCAGGCTCGCGGGAAGAGGCTGCGGCCGCGATCAACGCGATGCTGGCGAAGCTCGGCGCCTCGCACACCCATTTCTACACGCGCGACGATCCTGCCTATTATCAGCTCGCCGACATTTTCGCCGGCGCGCTTGAGCATCGCGGTCTCAAGCGGGTGTTCCCGACGGGGGACGTGTCCTATCCTGGAATCGGCATATTCGCGCAAGCCGACGACCAGGGCCGGACCTTCATAACCGGAGCGATCGAGGGCGCGCCAGCGCGCGAAGCCGGCCTTCTCGCCGGCGACGAAGTCCTTTCGGCGGACGACCGCCCGTTCCGCCAGGTCGACTCCTTCCGAGGCAAGGTCGGCGTCCCCGTCTCGCTTCAAATCCGCCGCGCGGCCGGCGCGGCGCCGATCACGGTCGCCGTCGCACCGGCCGACCTTCATCCGAACGAGATGTTCCTGCGCGGCCTGAAACGCAGCGCGCGGGTGATCGCCGCCGGCAAGGCCCGGATCGGCTACGTGCACGTCTGGTCCTATGCGAGCCGCAGGTTCCAGTCCGCGCTCGAGGACCTGATCGCCGGGGGCCCGCTCAAGGAGGCCGACGCGCTCGTCTGGGACCTGCGCGGCGGATGGGGCGGCGCTGAGCCGCAATATCTCGACTTGTTCAATCCCCGCGCGCCCACGATCGAGGTCAAGGACCGCAACGGCGAGAGCGGCTTTATTGACGTCAAATGGCGCAAGCCCGTCGCGATGCTCATCAACGGGGGCACCCGCAGCGGCAAAGAGGTGCTCGCCTATGGGTTCAGGGAATATCGGCTCGGCGAACTGGTCGGCGCTCGCACCGAGGGCGCGGTGCTGGCGTCGACGGCCTTCCTGATCGGCGACGATGGCCTGCTCCTGCTCGCGCTCGAGGACGTGCTGGTGGACGGGAAGCGCCTCGAAGGGGTCGGCGTTGAGCCGACCATCGAAGTCCCGTTCGATCAGCGCTACGCTGCGGGCGCCGACCCTCAGCTCGATCGCGCCGTCCAGGTGTTGGCGCGCAGTTGACCGGTCCCCTCTCCCAATAGCCCGTCGAGAGACGGGCGTTCTTCCGAACGCCCTATCGGGAGAGGGGTTTTCGCGTCAGCCGGCCGGCGCGCGGACCTTGCTGCGCGGGGCCGGAGACGGCGGCTCCGGCTGAGGCGCGGCGAGCGGCAGGGCGGGCGCCTGCGCGGCGGCTTCCGCCTTCTGCGCCAGGATCAAGGTGTCGCGCATCGCCGCGATCTGGCGCAGCTTGGCCACCGCCGCGCCCGTCCCGGCCGGGATCAGCCGGCCGACGATGACGTTCTCCTTGAGGCCTTCGAGCGTGTCGACCTTGCCGTTGACCGCGGCCTCGGTCAGAACGCGCGTCGTCTCCTGGAACGACGCCGCCGAGATGAACGAGCGGGTCTGCAGGCTCGCCTTGGTGATGCCGAGCAGCACCGGCGTCCCGATCGCGGGCTTCTTGCCCTCGGCGGTCACTGCTTCGTTGGCCGCCTCGAGATCGGACGCGTCGACCTGTTCGCCGGGCAGGAAGTCGGTGTCGCCGGTGTCGACGATATCGACCTTCTGCAGCATCTGGCGCACGATCACCTCGATGTGCTTGTCGTTGATGCTGACACCCTGTAGGCGGTAGACCTCCTGAATCTCGTTGACGAGATAGGCGGCCAGCTCCTCGACGCCCTTGATGGCGAGAATATCGTGCGGGGCGGGATTGCCGTCGACGATATACTCGCCCTTCTCGATCACGTCGCCGTCCTGAAGGTGAATGTGCTTCGACTTCGGGATCAGGTGCTCGACCGCCTCGACGCCCTCCTCGCTCGGCTCGATGGTCAGGCGCTGCTTGTTCTTGAAGTCCTTGCCGAACCGTATCGTGCCGGAGATTTCGGCGATAATCGCGTGATCCTTTGGCCGACGCGCCTCAAACAATTCCGCCACCCGCGGCAGACCGCCGGTGATGTCGCGGGTTTTCGCGCTGTTGATCGAGATGCGCGCGATGACGTCGCCCGCGCGCACCGTCGCGCCCGGCTCGAACGAAATGATCGATTCGACCGATAGCGGATAGCGTGCTTCGCCACCGCGCGGCAATTTCGCGAGCTTGCCGTCCTTGCCCTTGATGACGAGCGCGGGCTTCAGGCCCGCGGTGCGGGGCGTGGACCGCCAGTCGGTGACGATGCGCTTGGCGATGCCGGTCGCTTCGTCGACCTGCTCCGACATCGACACGCCCTCGACCAGGTCCTCGAAGCCGATAACGCCATCGACCTCGGTGAGGATCGGCCGGGTGAACGGATCCCACTCGGCGAGCCTCTGCCCGCGCTTGATCTTGTCGCCCTCGTCGACCTTGAGCCGCGCGCCGTACTGGACGCGATGCACGGCGCGTTCGACCCCGCTGCGATCGGTGATGACGATTGCGACATTGCGCGCCATCGCCATGAGATCGCCGTTCGAGTTGCGCGCGACATTGCGGTTACGGATCTTCACCTCGCCGTCGAAGTTCGACTCGATGAACGACTGGTCCGCCAGCTGGGCCGCGCCGCCGATGTGGAAGGTGCGCATGGTCAGCTGCGTGCCCGGCTCGCCGATCGACTGCGCCGCGATCACGCCAACCGCCTCGCCCATGTTGACCGGGGTGCCGCGCGCGAGATCGCGCCCGTAGCAGGCGCCGCAGACGCCGTTCTTGGCCTCGCAGGTCAGGACCGAACGGATCTTCACCTCCTGGATTCCGGCGGCGACGATCGCGGGCATGTCCTCCTCGACGATCATGCGGCCGGCTTCGACGATCGCCTTGCCGTCCGCGTCGCGCACGTCCTCCGCCGCGGTGCGGCCGAGGATGCGCGAAGCGAGCGAGGCGACGACCGTGCCGGCGTCGATGATCGCGCGCATGCTGATGCCGCGCGTCGAGCCGCAATCGGGCATGGTGATGATCGAATCCTGCGCGACGTCGACCAGACGGCGGGTGAGGTAGCCGGAGTTCGCGGTCTTGAGCGCCGTGTCCGCCAGGCCCTTGCGAGCGCCGTGGGTCGAATTGAAGTACTCGAGAACCGACAGGCCCTCTTTGAAATTGGAGATGATCGGGCTCTCGATGATCTCTCCCGACGGTTTGGCCATCAGCCCGCGCATCGCGGCGAGCTGGCGCATCTGGGTCGGCGAACCGCGCGCGCCCGAATGCGACATCATGTAGATCGAGTTGATCGGCTTGTCGCGACCGTGCTCGTCCTTCCGCACCGCCGAGATGCCGGCCATCATCTCCTCGGCCAGGCGATCCGAGCATTTCGCCCAGGCGTCGACGACCTTGTTGTATTTCTCGCCCTGGGTGATGAGGCCGTCGTTGTACTGCTGCTCGTACTCCTTCGCGAGCGACGACGTCTCCTGGATGCGCGCCTGCTTCGTGTCCGGCACCACCATGTCGTCCTTGCCGAACGAGATGCCGGCCTTGAACGC
>DATGHB010000482.1:0-3084 GCA_035308265.1 Roseiarcus sp. | reverse complement strand
GACGATGTCGAACCGGTCGAGATTGCGCTCGTCCTTGACCAGGAGAGCGCGCGCGAGCCGATAGAATTCATCGACCGACATCTCCGCCAGATCGCCTTCGAGCGCGCGCATGAGGTCGAGATATTCGCGCGGTGTCGCCGGTACGTGCGCCTCGCGCAGATTGGCGAAGAATTTGAGGAACATCACGCAATCCTAGCGTGCGCCGCCGCCGCCGTGCAATGTTCAGGCGCGCCCGCTCTCGGGCGCCGGGTTTGTTTCATGCCGGTCGCCGTCGAGCGCCAAGGATTTTCACTGCCGCTGAGCGCGGCGGAATGCGCCGAGATTTTTGCGGTCGGCGACATTCACGGGCGCAGCGACCTTCTCGCCGCGCTCATCGATGAGGCGTCGCGGGAGCCCAGGCTTCGCGACAGGCGCGTGATCGTCTTTCTCGGCGACCTGGTCGATCGCGGGCCCGACAGCCTGGGGGCGATCGATCTCGCGATCGCCTCGAAAGCGCTCCTAGGGGCCGACGAGGCGATCGGGCTCATGGGCAACCACGAGGCGATGATGAGGCTCGCGCTCGATCCCGAGACGCCGTCCAGCGAGGCGATCGACGCGTTCGAGACCTGGATCGCGAACGGCGGCGACCGCACGCTGGCCGAGTTCGTCGGGGCGGACGCGGCGCCCGGGGATCTCGGCGGTCTCATCGGGGCGGCGCGCGCGTCGTTGCCTCCGCGCGTGCGCGTCTGGCTCGAAGCCCTGCGGGTGAGCTGGCGCTCGGGCGAGGTTTTGTTCGTCCACGCGGGCGTCAATCCGCAGGTCGAGCTTGAAGCCTTTCTCGCTTTGCCCTGGAACATTCCGCTCGCCAAGCTCGACGAGAATCGTCACTGGGCCTGGGTGCGCTGGCCGTTCCTCGGCCATTCTCCGGGAAACGGGGGCTTCAGCGGCTTCTTCGTCGTCCACGGCCACACGCCGAACGACGCCCGTCGCGCACCTTCGCACGCCGATCAGATCGCGGGGTTCCGGCTCAATCTCGACGCCGGTTCGGGGATGACCGGGGTCGCCAAAATGGCGGTGATCCGCGGCCGCCACGCGGAGGTGGTCACGGCCCGCGGACCCACCAACGTGGAGCTCATAGGAACGGGGGTTTTCCGCCATGCCTTGGGCGATTGATGGCGTCGAGTCATCACAAAATGGTCTCGAAACCATTGCAGGTTGCCGAATAGACCTAACCCTAGGAGTGTTCCCGTTACTTGCGACGCTTGGCCAAGGGGTAGGTCCGCCTGGGCAGGGCTTTAGCGGTTTTGCTCATCATCATGGGAGTTGAAGCAAATGAATCTCAGGTTGATCCCAGCCCTCGTCGGCGGGAGCGCCGTCGCGGCGTTTCTGGCAATTGCGGCCCCGTCTCCCACGCGGGCGGCGGAAATGGTTCACGTGCGCGGCGCGATTGTGAGCCTCGACGGGTCCACGCTGACGGTGAAGACCCGCGAAGGTCCGGACGCCGCGGTGACGCTCAAACCCGGCTTCAAGGTCGCGGGCATCGCCAAGGCGTCGGTGAGCGACATCAAGCCGGGGGATTTCGTCGGCATCGCCTCGCTGCCGACAGCGGCCGGGGGAGACGGGGCGGTCGAGGTGCTGGTCTTCCCGCCTGCGATGAAAGGGACCGGCGAAGGCAGCTATCCCTGGGACTTGAAGCCGAAGAGCTCGATGACCAATGCGACGGTCACCAATGCGGTCAAGGGCGTCGAGGGGCGCACTCTCAAGCTCTCGTATAAGGGCGGGGAGAAGACGATCTCGGTCGCCGACGGCATCCCGATCGTCACGTTCGGTCCCGCGACCCAGGCGGACTTGAAGCCCGGGGCGACCGTGTTTGTTCCCGCCCAGCGCGCTGACGATGGCGCGCTCTCGGCGGGCTTCGTGGCCGTCGGCACAAACGGCGTCAATCCGCCGATGTGAGGCGACCGAGCCGCGCCCGCGGTTGACACGAGCCTTGGGCCCTTCCCAATAGGGAACAGGCGAATAGGGCGGGGCCGCCGTTGCGGACATGGATCAAGGACCCTCTGGCGATTTTCGCCGAGGGCGCGGAGCGCGGCCTCGTCGTCGAGGAGACGCGGATCGCCGAACGCGTCCGCGCGGGCGCGACGCCGGAGCGCATTGACTTAACGTTCGACGCCTCGCGCCACGTCGTGCTGCCGGGGCTCGTCAACACGCATCATCACTTCTACCAGACGCTGACCCGGGCCCATCCCTCCGCCATCAACAAGCCGCTGTTCGCCTGGCTTACAGCGCTATATCCGGTCTGGGCGCGGCTCAAGCCGAACCACCTGAGGCTTGCGTCCCGGCTCGCGCTGACCGAGCTGATGCTCTCGGGCTGCACCACGGCCGCCGATCATCACTATCTCTATCCAGCGGGACTCGAGAACGCGGTCGACATCGAGGTCGAGGAGGCGCGTGCGCTTGGCATGCGCATGACCGTCTCGCGGGGCTCGATGAACCTTTCCGAGAAAGACGGCGGCTTGCCGCCGGACAGCGTCGTGCAGGACGCGGACACGATTCTCGCCGACAGCGAGCGGGTGCTGAAGCTGTTCCACGATCCGCGGCCCGGCGCGCAGATTCGCATCGCGCTCGCCCCCTGTTCGCCTTTCTCGATCTCCAAGGACCTCATGACCGAGAGCGCGCGGCTGGCCGAGCGCTACGACTGCCAGCTTCACACCCATCTCTGCGAGACTGAGGACGAAGAGCGGTTCTGCCTCGCCATGTATGGCTTAAGGCCGGTCGACCTTCTTGAGGAGACGGGCTGGATGTCGAGCCGGGTCTGGCTCGCGCACGGGATTCATTTCAATGCGCGGGAGATCGCGCGCCTGGGCGAAGCGAATGTCGGCGTCTGCCATTGCGCGGCCTCCAACATGGTGCTCGCCTCCGGCGTCTGCCCGACCTGCGAGCTCGAGGCCGCGGGCTCGCCCCTCGGCCTCGGCGTCGATGGCTCGGCGTCCAACGATTCGTCCAACATGATGGAGGCGCTTCGTCACGCGCTGATGATCGGGCGCCTGCGTTACGGCGCCGACAAGGTGACGCATCTGGACGTGCTGCGCTGGGGAACCGAAG
>DATGHB010000481.1:0-3326 GCA_035308265.1 Roseiarcus sp. | reverse complement strand
GTTTTCGTCTCGGTTTTGCTCGGCCCTGCCTTGCCGAGCCCCGTAGGAGCTTAGGATGAGTAACGCTAGGCTACCTGGATTTACCGCTGAACATTCGCTGCGCCCTTCTACAACCGGATATCGCGCGACAAGCTTCTACAGCCCCCGGCCGGCCGGGCGAGCGGTCGCACCGCAGTTGCCGCCAACTGGTTGCGGCGAGTGCACGCCACTGACGTTGCCGGACGGCAGGCCTACTGGAGTTTGCTGGCAGGATTGCTGCGACCTGCTGGGCAGGTGCACCTCTCAACGATGCGCATGGGGCGGCGGCGGTGTCGCAGTCTTCGGCACCAGTTTACCTCTGGGGTTTTTGCTTTGAAAGCTTTCAGGGGCATTGTCAGTGGTTGCGGACTCGGGTCCTTCCCGAGGCGGCCCTTGTAGGCGCGCCATCCGCCGTTTTGAGACGATCGGCATTTGCTCGGACGCCGACCGCCCTCGACCCGAGAACGAAACCGCTCGCGCGGTAGGGGCGGCGAGGGACGGCTGATGGTCTGAAGGACTGAAGAGGACCGCGAGAGCCGGGGCCTGTCTCAAGATCGTGGGGTTCACAAACCCCATGCGAGACAGGAGCCTTGGTATGCCCGACAAACAAATCCATCAGCCCGCTGCGTCAGCGCTTGATCGACGACATGACGGCGCGCCGTTACGGCGAGAAAGTGCAGAAGGCCTACGTCCGGCACGTCAGGACCTTCACGGCCTTCCTCGGCCGGTCGCCCGATACGGCGACGAAGGAGGACCTTCGACGCTTTCAACTGCATCTGGCGCAACAGCAGATCAGCGCGGGGTCGATCAACGCCGCCATCGCCGCGCTGCGGTTTTTCTTCACGGTGACGCTCGAACAGCCCGACCTCGTCCGCCCTCTGAGGACCGTGAACGAGCCGCGCAGGGCCCCGGTCGTGCTGAGCCAGGAGGAGGTGGCGCGGCTCCTCGAAGCCGCCCCCAGCCTGAAGTACAAGGCCGCGCTCAGCGTCGCCTACGGCGCGGGCCTACGGGTGTCCGAGGTCGCGAACCTGAAGGTGTCCGACATCGACAGCCAGCGCATGACGCTGCGGGTTGAGCAGGGCAAGGGGCAGCGGGATCGCTATGTAATACTCTCAGCGCAACTGCTTGAGCTGTTGCGCGACTGGTGGCGGGCGGCGCGACCGCCGGTCTGGCTCTTTCCCGGCCAGAACCCGATCAATCCGATCACTCCCCGTCAACTCAACCGGGCCGTCACCGCCGCGAAGGATCTGGCGGGCATCGCCAAGCGCATCTCGCCGCACACCCTGAGACATAGCTTCGCCACGCATCTGCTCGAGCAGGGCGTCGACATTCGCGTGATCCAGGTGTTGCTCGGACACGCCAAGCTCGAGACGACGGCGCTCTACACCCGCGTCGCCGTCAACACGGTCCGCGACATCAAGAGCCCGCTGGAGCGGCTGGGCGTCAACCTCGCGAGCCGATCGCCCGCCTGACGAGCACGGCATGGCGCGGCCCCGCCTCGAGGTCGCCGACGTCTTTCGAGCTCATGGGGCGGCGTGGCGCAAAGCCAACGCTGGTCATGTCGTCCTCGGCCAGCTGAAGGTCATGTCGGCGATCGAGAGCTGCCGGACCTCGGCGCTCGGCGGTCATGTCGAGCGCTGCGAGGAGTGCGCGCACGAACGCATCGCCTACAATTCCTGTCGCAACCGCCACTGCCCAAAGTGTCAGGGCGCGGCCGCCAAGCAATGGCTGGCGGAACGCGAAGCCGAGCTCCTGCCGGTTGCCTATTATCATGTCGTCTTCACCCTGCCGACTGCGATCGCAGCCGTTGCATTCCAGAACAAGCCCGCCGTCTACGACCTCCTGTTCAGGACTGCGGCCGAGGCGCTGACTGCCATCGCCGCCGACCCGAAGCATCTGGGCGCGCGCATCGGCCTTACCGCCGTGCTGCACACCTGGGGCCCGGCGCTCACCCATCATCCCCATGTCCACGTCATCGTCCCCGGTGGCGGCCTGTCGCCGGACGGCTCGCGCTGGATCGCCTGCAAGGGAGGCTTCTTTTTGCCCGTGCGTGTGCTGTCGCGCCTATTCCGCCGCCTCTTCCTCGAAGGCCTCGCGGCCCTGCATGAGACCGGTCGCCTCGCCTTCTTCGGCGATCTCGCCAAGCTCGCCGACAAGCGCGCCTTCGACGCCGCGCTCGCGCCTCTGCGCCGCTCACCATGGGTAGTCTTCGCCAAGCCGCCCTTCGCCGGACCCCAGGCCGTCCTCGCATATCTCGCCCGCTACACCCACCGCGTCGCCATCTCGAACTCCCGGCTGATCGCGCTCGACGAGGCGGGCGTCACCTTCAAATGGAAGGACTACCGCATCAAAGGCCGCGACCGGCTCAGGACCATGACGCTCGACGCCGCCAAGTTCATCCTCCGCTTTCTCCTGCACGTGCTGCCCAGCGGCTTTCACCGCATCCGCCATTACGGCCTGTTTGCCGGAACGGTTCGAGCCCGCAACATCGAGCGCATTCGCCAATTGCTCGCCGCGTCCACGACCTCATCTGAGCGGTCGCGCGCCGAGCCGGACAGCGAGATCGAAACAGCTTCGCCAGCGCCTCGATGCCCCTGTTGCGGCGGCCGAATGATCATCGTCGAAACCTTCGAAGGCGCACGCCCCGCCCGATCACCACCGCCGAACCGGATCAGGATCGACACCTCATGATCGCCATCGCCGTGCTTGCCGCCGCCCAATGCCGCTCAACTTCGCTACCGACCGAACGCCGGAACAGGCAGCCGATGGCCCTACAAGGTCGGCGGCCCGTCCCCAACCGCAGCCCCCATGCCCGCCTCTCGCGTGTTCGCCCTCAAAAAACCTCGTCGACTGCGTTCCGGCCAAGAACAATGCCCGCCAAAGGTCGCCGAACCCCGACGAGCGCTCCGCCCGCGATCCTCAAATCTCCATAGATCGCGCCCGCTCAAACAGGCGCCCCTTCCTACCCGCGGTTTCCTCCTTGGGAGGCTTTCGAAAGCCGACCCCACACCCCGCACGACCGTCCTTCAAGGGGGCCGGCGTCCGAAACCCTTCACCTAAGCAGGCATTCCCGGTGGAACCTTGCACACCAACTGTCAGATTAAGTCTTAACTACTGCACCTCAAGAAACAAGGCTTCGCCCCCGATGCGCTGCCGACCGACAAGCGGCGCTCTTACGGCGCGGCAAAGTCCGAAATCGGATTGTCGGCTCGCCACGACCAGGGCTTACGCGCGAACAATCGGGCTGAGAATTCGCATCAGCCGACACGACGGCGGGAGCGAAAGATGCAGTGTTTCAAATCACCCGG
>DATGHB010000480.1:0-2655 GCA_035308265.1 Roseiarcus sp. | reverse complement strand
CGCCGCCGTCGTCGGCAATGTCCGGGTGACCGAAGTCGGCAAGGAATATGACACCCATCACATCGTGCTCGACTTCGGCGCGATGCCCTTTCCGGTGCTCGAAGGCCAGTCGATCGGGATCATCCCGCCCGGCGCCGATGCGGAGGGGCGCGCGCACCCGCGCCAGTATTCGGTCGCGAGCCCCCGCAACGGCGAGCGGCCGGGCTATAACAACGTCTCGCTCACCGTGAAGCGGGTTCTGGAAGATCACCAGGGCCGCCCGCTTCGCGGAATCGTCAGCAATTATCTCTGCGACCTCGCAGTCGGCGACAGGGTCGAGGTCACCGGACCGTTCGGGGTGAGCTTTCTCATGCCCAACCACCCGAAAAGCGCGATCGTGATGATCTGCACCGGAACGGGGAGCGCGCCGATGCGGGCGATGACCGAATGGCGCCGGCGCCTGCGCAAGTCGGGCAAGTTCGAGGGCGGCAAGCTGATGCTCTTCTTCGGAGCCCGCACGAGGGAGGAACTGCCCTATTTCGGGCCGCTCGGCAATCTGCCCAAGGACTTCATCGACATCAATTTCGCCTTCAGCCGCGCCGCCGGCCAGCCCAAGCGTTACGTGCAGGACGTCATGCGCGAGCGGGCGGCCGATCTCGCGCCGCTGATCGCCGACGCAAACGCCTATTTCTATGTCTGCGGCCTGAAAGCGATGGAGGAAGGCGTCGTGCTGGCGCTGCGCGACGTCGCGGTTCAGGCCGGCCTCGACTGGGAGAACCTCGGGCCGTCGCTCAAGCGCGATGGGCGGCTGCATCTCGAAACGTACTGAACAGGAGGAATCCATGAGCGCCGAAGACATCATCAGCGACGCGGCAGGCGCCATCTCCGCCGACCGTTTCGTCGAGATCGACTACGACGAGGTCATTCCCAACAATGTCGCGCTCGGATCCGACCGGCAGATTCAGCGCGCGCTCGAGGGCTGGCGGCCGAAGTATCTCGACTGGTGGAGCGGTATGGGGCCGATCGGCTACCAGACCTCCGAGGTCTATCTGCGCACCGCCGTCGGCGTCGATCCCGGCGGCTGGGCGAAGTTTGCTTATGTGAAGATGCCCTCCTATCGCTGGGGGATCTTGCTTGCGCCCAAGGTCGAGGGGCGCACGATTCCGTTCGGACGCCACAAGGGCGAGCCGGCGTGGCAGGAAGTGCCCGGCGAGCACCGCGCGCTCCTGCGCCGGCTCATCGTCGTGCAGGGCGACACCGAGCCCGCCTCCGTCGAACAGCAGCGCTTTCTCGGCGCGACGGCGCCGAGCCTCTACGACATGCGCAACCTCTTCCAGGTCAACGTGGAGGAGGGCCGCCACCTGTGGGCGATGGTCTATCTCCTGGTCAAATATTTCGGCAGGGACGGCCGCGAGGAGGCTGAGGCTCTGCTCGAACGCCAGAGCGGGCAATTGGACAATCCCCGCATCCTCGGCGCCTTCAACGAGCGCACGCCCGACTGGCTCTCGTTCTTCATGTTCACCTTCTTCACCGACCGCGACGGCAAGATGCAGCTCGCCGCCCTCGCCGAAAGCGGCTTCGATCCGCTTTCCCGCACCTGCCGGTTCATGCTGACCGAGGAAGCACACCACATGTTCGTCGGCGAAACGGGGGTGCAGCGCACGATCGAGGCGACCTGCGCCGCGATGGTGAAAGCGGGCATAAAGGATCCCAACGATGTCGAGGCGGTTCGCAAGCTCGGCGTCGTCGACCTGCCGCTCCTCCAGCGCAAGCTCAATTTCCACGCGTCCGTAACCCGCGACCTGTTCGGAAGCGAAATCTCCAGCAACGCCGCCGAGTCGTTCGGCTCCGGGATCAAGGGACGCTTCAACGAGGCCAACCTCAAGGGCGACGATCACGTGCTCGCGGATGCGACCTACCCGGTCGCCCGCGTCGTCGACGGCAAGCTGGTCGAGGAACAGGCGCCCGCCTTGCGCGCCCTCAATTCGCGGCTCCTCGACGATTTCATCGCCGATTGCCAGGGCGGGATCGACCGCTGGAACAGGTCGATCGAAAAGGCCGGCGTCGCCTTCAAGTTCGTCCAGCCGCATAAAGGCTTCAACCGCCGGATCGGCGAGTTCGCGGGCAAGCGGATCAGTCCCGCCGGCGAGGTCCTGACCGAAGACGAGTGGCAAGCCAGGAGCGGCGACTGGCTGCCCAACGACGCCGACATGGCCTTCATCTCCTCGCTGATGAAGCCATGTCACGAGCCCGGCAAATACGCGAGCTGGATCGCCGCGCCGCGGGTCGGGGTCGACAACAAGCCGGGCGATTTCGAATATGTGAAGATTTATTGAGGACGGGCGGTAAGAGCCTTATCGCAACAAGCGAATCGATCCAATGTCCTCCGCCATGGCGTGGCGACGCGTGGCGTTCCCAAGAGTCTGTCGGTCCGTGCAAAAGCGACAGGAAAGTTGCGATGAGGTGGCGCGTCGAAATTAGTGAGCCTAGCGGGGAAGATCGACTCCTGCGAGACGAACTTGGAGAAGTCTCGATTCTGTTACACGACGAGACCGGCACGCTGTTCCTCACCAGTGAAATATTTGAAGCACTTCAAGCTGCAGCGCGGGTTTATGAACTAGCTTCTAAAGCCCAGTCGATTATCACAGAGGTAACGCAGATGATCCTGACATTGCC
>DATGHB010000479.1:0-15538 GCA_035308265.1 Roseiarcus sp. | reverse complement strand
CCCAGGAACTTTGGCATGGCTCGCGACTCGGCGCTCAATGTCCCGGTCGGGATCATCGCAGCGATCATGATTTGCGTTGCCGCCGCTCAGGCGAGCGACGTGTTCGCGCCTTTGGCGCTGGCATTGTTCATCATCGCTCTGGTGTGGCCTCTGCAGTCATGGCTGCGCGCGCGGATGCCGGCGTTGCTCGCGCTTGCCGTCACAATGACCGTGACCGTCGCGGTCTGCATAGCCTTCGCTTCGCTGGTCGCGTGGGGCTTTGGCCGCGTCGGCGTAGCGCTGTTCGCCGACACCGCGCGCTATCAGGCGCTTTACGAGCGGGCGATAGACTGGCTCGACGATCGTGGAATTTCCGTCGCCGGCTTATGGAGCGAGCACTTCAACGTCGGCTGGCTCGTCCAATGGGCGGGCCAGATCACCGGTCGCGTCAACACGACTTTGAGCTTCTGGCTGATCGCTCTTCTCTACGTTATCTTGGGACTGATGGAAGTCGACGACCTGCGCTGGCGCGCAAAGACTTTTCTCCAACCCGAAACCTCTCGGATCCTTCTGCAAGGGACCGCCGCCACTGCGGTGAAACTCCGCAAGTATATGGAGGTCCGCACCTTGATGAGCATCGCGACCGGCGCTCTCGTCGGCGCGTTCGCCTGGGTCTCCGGCCTGAACTTCGCGCTCGAATGGGGCGTGATCGCGTTCGCGCTCAACTACATTCCGTTCATCGGCCCGTTCATCGCCACCCTGTTTCCAACCTTGCTGGCGATGGCGCAATTCGCCTCGTGGGAGGCCGTCGTCGGGGTGTTCGTCTGCCTCAACATCATCCAGTTCGTGGTCGGCAGCTATATCGAGCCGCGCCTCTCCGGCGCCGTGCTCGCCATGTCGCCTTCGGTCGTGTTGTTTGCAGTTTTCTTCTGGACCTTCATTTGGGGCCTGTTCGGCGCCTTCATCGGCGTCCCGATCGCCATCGCGATCCTGACCTTCTCAAGCTATCATCCGTCGAGCCGCTGGGTCGCCGACCTGCTCGGCGGGCCGATGAAAAAGAAGTCCCTGGCGCAAAGTTAGGCGGCGGCGCCCCCTTCACTGGCCGCGAGTTCGATGCGCTCCGGCGCCATCAGAGCCAGACCGACGTTCGGCGCGAGCGCGAGCGCATGGACATAGAAGTGCGTGGGCTTGAGGTCCGGCGCCATCACCGGCGAGGGGGCCGAGACGATCCTGAGCCTGCCGCAGGCGCCGATCCAATCGACATGGCGGTGGCCGTGCATGACGACGACGCGATTGGCGTAGGGCTTGAGCACGCGCTGAAACCAGCTGCCGTTGATGAGCGCCGTGCCGATCCGCTCGGAGAACGCGGCGACCGGCGTCGGATATTCGATCAGATGATGATGCAGCGCGACGATCCATCGCGCCTTGGGATAACCGTCGAACGCTGACGCGAGCCGCAGCGCCTGGCCCGCCGGAATCAAGCCCAGCGCGTTGGTGAAGGAGAAATTGGTGTCGGCGTTCGAATTGAGCAGCGCGATCCCAAGCCCGTCTTCCTCCGCCGGCGGAAGAATGAGCGGGAACAGATCGTCCCAGAGGCGCTTAAGGCGGTTCGACAGCCGAAGCCCTCCCCTGTCCGCGAAGGTGTCGATCGCGTGACGCTCAGGCGCCAGCAACGCTTGAAGCGTGAGCCCGTGCTCGCCGGCGCCAACGCTCATCGCGCGCAAGCGGTCGCCTCCGAAAGCCATGATGGCGGACAAGGTGCGCATCTTGCGCAGGGTTTTGGCCGGGCTAAACGGCAGATCGAGACGCGCGGGGTTCGAGCGATCAACGACATTCACGTCGTGGTTGCCCGGTAGAATGAGCGTCCGCTCGGCAAGGCCGGGATGCGCCTCAAGGATGTCGAAGAATTCAGCCCATTCGGCCGAGCGTCCGGCGTCGGTCATGTCCCCGGTGATAAGGACCAGGTCCAGCGGGCGGGCGGCGTGCGCCGCCTCGAGGCGCGCCATCACCAGTCTCAGGCGCTCGTTCCCCCGCGGCCCGCCCCGCCCGCTCTCGATGCGAAAGCCATAGCGCTCGCCGACGATATGAATGTCGGAGAGATGCGCGACCCTAAAGACGCGCCCGCTCTCCGGCGCCTCGTCGAACGCTTCGAGGTCGAGCGGCTGGTCCATGGCCGCGTCGGCGAAGCCCCAGACCAGGGAGGCCGCCGCGAGGTAGATCGACATGATGACGACGGCGTTGGCGAGCGTCGGCCAGATCAGATGATGCGGGGCCACGAGATCCGCCGCCGATCCGATCCACCGTGTCCAGGGCCAGACAAAGGCCGCGACCAGGGCCGCGACGATAGCAAGGAGGATTCCGGCGCCGGCGCAGCTCATCGCCCGCATGCGCGCGAGTTCCGGTCCGCCGCGCGGCTTGAGAGCGCGTTCCGCAAGATGACGGATCGCCTCGCGGCAGAGCGCGTATCCCGGCTGAACGGCGAGCGCGTTGAGCGCCCAGAAATTCGCCTCAGCGATGCGAAACAACGGGCGCCAGCCGAACCAGCCGACGAGAACAACCGCGAGCAGCACGAGGGCGGCGCCGATTCCGGTCAGTTCCAGAACTCGGACAAAGACGTCGCCGACCCACGCCGTCGCGATGAGCGGCGCCGCGCCCAAGATCGCCGCCGGCAGCGCGATCGACGCCGCCCACGCGAGGACGAGTTTGGTCAGGCTGATCTCGGCCAGAAGGCTGCCGGCGATCGCCAAAAGCGATTTCTGCTTCGGGCTCGATGCGTCGTCCTCGGCGTCGCCGTCGCGCGGATCGAGGATCGGCCTCTTGGGGTCGGGCTCGCTGCGCTGAAGCTTGGACTTGGCGCTCGAGGGAGTGACATCGGGCGCTTGCATGGGCTACGGCAGGTTCTGGGCGATGAAGCGCCCATAGCACGCCGCGATTGCCCGCGATAGCGAGCCGGTGGCCCATTCATCGGACGTTCAAGCGGGGCGTCGACAATCGCCGTTCAGGAGGAACCGAACATGGTTCGCAAGCTCGCCCTGTCTCTCGCCGTGGCGGCGGGGTTGATCTCTCTGCTCACCCTTCCAGCAGAGGCCGCGCTTGGCGTCGGCGCGTCCGCAGCCCCCGCCGCGCTCGAGCGCAGCTCGCCGGTCGAAAAGGCGCAGTTCGTCTGGGGCGGCCGGAGGTACTGCTGGTACAGTTCGGCCTGGCGCGGCCCGGGCTGGTACCAGTGCGGCTTTGCCTGGCGGCGCGGGTTCGGCTGGGGCGGCCCCGTCGGATGGCATGGCTGGCGCCACCCGGTCCATCGACCGCGCCCGCCCGTTCATAGGCCCCGCCCGCCGGTCCACCACCGGCCGCCCGCCCACCGACCGCCACATCACCGGCCACCGGCTCACGTGAGGCCGCCGGCGCACCGTCCCGGCGGACCGGCTCGACCCAGCCCCCGTCGCTCCTGAGCTAAGCTTAAAGCGACCGCGCCCTTAACGAACGCGCGCGCTATTCCCCGATCGAAGCAACGCGGCGATCCTTACAAACCGTCTCGGAGGAACGCATCCGAACCCTCACCATCGGCGACATCGTCGTCACGAGCCTCGTCGAGCGCGACGGCCCGTGGCGCGCGCCCGAGGCGATGTTCCCGGCTTACGACCCGGAGCTTGGACGCAGGCATCTCGCCGAGCTCGATCCCGCCGTGTTCGATCCTGCGAGCGGCAAGATGGTCATCACCTACCAGACCTTCCTCGTGCGAACGCCGAAACACACGATCCTCATCGACACCTGCACCGGCGAGGACAAGGGCTATCCGGCGCCGTACGACTTCCCCAAACAGCCCTGGCTCGACGGTTTCCGCGCCGCGGGCTTGAGATTCGAAGACATCACCCACGTCTTCTGCACCCATCTCCACTTCGACCATTGCGGCTGGAACACGAGGCTCAGCAGTGGCCGGTGGATCCCGACCTTCCCAAGAGCGCAATACATCTTCCACAAGGACGAGTACGCGCATTGGGAGGCGGTGGCGGCGCGGGGCGAGTCGCCCCCCGGCATGCTGCAAGGCGCGGCGCCCGGCAATTCGTGGAGCTACAATTGCCGCCCGGTCGTCGAGGCCGGACAGGCGCTGCTGGTCGACGACGCGTTTGCGCTTGACGACACGTTCACGCTGATCCCGACCCCCGGCCATTCGCCCTGCCATTGCTGCGTCATGATGCGTTCTCAGGGGCAGGAGGCGGTGGTGACCGGCGACATGATGCATCACGCGCTGCAATGCCGGGAGCCGGACTGGTCGACCATCTTCGACACCGACCCGGTCAAGGCCGCGCAGTCGCGCCGGCGCTTTCTGGGGCGGGTCGCCGACACGAGCACGTTCGTGCTGCCGATCCATTTCCCCCACCCGACCGTGGGCCGGGTCTCCGCCGACGGCGAGCGCTTCCGCTACACGTTCGCGCGGTAGGCGCCAGCCCTCAGAAATACCCGACCGTGGACCCCAGGACGATCACCACCGCGAGCGCCAGGAGGCCGCCGACGATCGACACCATGACGATGTCGAGATAGCTCTCGCGATGGGTCGAGTTGCAGACGGCGAGCAGCGTGACCACGGCGCCGTTATGCGGCAGGCTGTCGAGCGTGCCAGCGCCGATGACCGCCACCCGATGCAGGAGCCCGGGGTCGATGCCCTGTTCGTGGGCGATTCTGAGATAGGTCGCGCCCAGCGCGTCGAGCGCGATCGTCAAACCGCCCGAGGCTGAACCGGTCAATGAGGCGAGCACATTGGTGGCGACCGCGAGCGACACCAGCGGGCCGCCCTCGATTTCGAGGACCCAGTCGCGCACCGACGCGAACGCGGGAAGCGCGGCGACCACCGAGCCGAAGCCGACCAGGCTCGCAACGCTTAAGACCGGCAACACCGACGCATTGGCGCCCGCGTCCATGCTGTCGCGCAAGGCCGGCAAACGCCGGTAGTTGATCGCGATCAGGACGACGATGGCGGAGAACAGCGCCGTCGCCACCGCCCATACGCCGCCGACCGCGGCGAGCGAGGTCGAGCCCCATTCCGCCTTGGCGAGAAAGCTCGCGTCCATGCGCGGCAGGACGACAAGCGACATGATGAGATTGACCGCCACAACCACGACGAGCGGGAGCGCCGCGAGAGCGATCGGGGGGCCTGCGTCGCTGGGCCGCCCGTGGACGGCTTCCGGCGGATCGAACGAGAAGGCGGTAGTGGCGCGCTCACGCACCATGAGCTCCTCGGCCGCATTCGTCTCCGGCGCCTCTTCCCCATAGCCCTCGCCTTTGGCCCGCGCGCTTCGCTCGGCCCGCGCCAGCCACCACATGCCGAAGCCGAACATCACCAGCGCGGCGATGATCCCGAGCCCCGGCGCGGCGAAGGGGGTGGTGCCGAAGAACGGCATCGGGATCGCGTTCTGGATCGCCGGCGTGCCAGGCAGGGCCGACATGGTGAAGGTCGTCGTTCCGAGCGCGATCGCCGCCGGCATGAGCCGCCGCGGTATCCCGGCCGAGCGAAACAGTTCATGCGCCATCGGCGCGAGAACGAAGAAAGCGACAAACAGGCTGACCCCGCCATAGGTGACGATCGCGCCGGCGAGGACCACGGCGAGCAGTGCGCGCTGAGGCCCAAGACGCTGCGTCATAGATTTGGCGATCGACGTCACCGAGCCCGAGTCCTCCATGAGCTTTCCGAACAGGGCGCCGAGCAGAAAAATCGGGAAGAACTGCGCCACGAACCGGGCGGCGCTCTCCATGAAAGTTTGCGTCCAGTGGGCGAGCAGCGGCTGGCCCGCCAATCCAGCTGCGAGGACGGCGGCGGCGGGCGCGAGCAGGAGCACGCTCCAGCCGCGGTAGGCGAGCCAGATCAAAAGCCCGAGCGCAATGAGAATGCCGATAAGCCCCATGTCGTCAGACCCCGTCGAGGAGAACGTCAGTGTCCAAAGCCAAACGCTTGCCCGGATCGATGGCGTGCGCCGCCCAGGGTGAAGGCGCCATGCGCGCCCCTATCCCGCAATGCCGGTCCGGGGGAGAACCGGACTGCGGTCAATCGGCCGGGTTGCTTCAATGGGCGCCTCTTCGGGCTCGAATGACTCGTCGGATGGGCGAAGCTGAAACCGCCGCGCGCTGACACAAATGCGTGCGCCAGAATCAGGAGACCGAACTTGTTATTGATTGTGTCCGCGCCAGACTTTCGAGCCGCCACGGCAAGACGCGATCCGGATTTTGATGATAGACTCGACCCCGCGGGAACGTAAAGAGTCTTGAGCTCCATCGCAAACTGGGTTGACGATGACCGAATCACTGGAGTTTCCGGAACCGGAATCCGAGCCTGTCCCGGAATCTGAACCGGCTCCGGAGCACCCCTTTTCGACCAAAACTCTGCTGCGGAATGCGCCTTACGTCGCGGCGCTGGCGCTGGCGATATTTGGCGTGGCCTTCAGCAATTTCTCCGGCCGGCCGATCAACGGCTATTGGGAGTTTCTGGCGGTCGCGATGGGGTTTGTGTGCGTCGCCACCGGATGGCCGCATGCGCCCGAACGGGAGGCGCGGCTGAGGCTGCTTTGGACCCAGGCCGCGCACTGGGTGACGATCGTGGTGGCCATGAACCTCGTGCTCCTGCAGGGCTTTCAGCAACTGCTGCCGGTGCAGGCCGCCGGCCTTGTGTTGCTGTTATTGCTCGGAATGGGGACGTTTCTGGCGGGAATCTATTTGCCCTCGCTCCGAATCTGCTTTCTCGGCCTCGCCATGGCGCTGTCCATTCCGGCCATGACCTGGCTCAAACAAGCCTCGCTCTTGTTGCTGCTGGCCGGCGTCGCCATCGCCGGCCTCGCCATCGCCTTCTGGCCGCGCAGGGCCCGCAAGCCGACCTGATCCTTGGAGGTCGCGCGGCTGGCGTCGCCTCCGCGATCGTCGGCGCCCTCCACGGGTCTTAATAAATGCGAAGGGGGCCGTGAAGCCCGGCCCCCCCCCAGCCACAACACTTTCGTTCGCGCCCCCGTCGGGGGCGATTCGAACCAATCAGCTCTTTGGCGCTTCGGCCGGCGCGGCGGGCGCCGTTTTCATCTTGTGCATGTGGTGGGCTGAAGCCCTTGCGCGGTGTGCCGCCTCGCGTCCCTGGCGCCTGGCATGGCGTCTGTGCGATCCCCTAGTGCCGTGAGTGGCAGCGGGCTTCGCCGGAGCGGCCGCGGTCGAGTCCGTGGAGGCCTGCGCCACCTGCTGGGCGGAGACCGCGACGGGCGCGAGCGCGATAAGAGCGCCAAGGCCCATGGCGAGGTATTTGTTGATCATTGCGAAGTTCCTCTTGAAGCGAGTCTTCCGACTCTTGTTTCTCAAACGCCCGCAATTTGCGCTCCCCATGCTGAATTGGAGATGAATGTCCGGACGACCGGCGATGCGTCGGCAGCCGGCCGCCAAATTGTGAACAGTGTCAACGATTTGCCTCCACATTTGTGTCAGTTGCCGCGGCTCCGCCGCGGTGGCTACGTGGCGAGGCGACCTCGCTTTTCGGTCTTCGGGGTGTCGTTTCGAGCAGGGACGCCGCCTGCCGATGGGTTGAGTCGCGCCCGCTGAGTTAGCGCGTTGAGACGAGCCAACCCGGGCGGTTGCAGACTCTAAGACATCCGCCGGGGCCGCACCGATGAACGAGACGATCAAGGACATCGCCCGTCTAAGCGTCGCCTCCGCGCCGCGCGTGCTCGTCGTCGAGGACGAGATCGATGTGGCCTTGCTGCTCTCTTACAACCTCGAGGCGGAGGGCTATGTCGTGGAAAGCGTAGCGCGCGGCGACGAGGCCGAGCTGCGGCTGGCTGAAAATGCGCCCGACCTCCTCATTCTCGACTGGATGCTGCCCGGCGTTTCCGGCATTGAGATTTGCCGGCGCTTGCGCGCGCGAGAGGCGACCCGCAGATTGCCGATCATCATGGTCAGCGCCCGGCGCGACGAATCGGAGCGGGTGCGCGGGCTCGCGGTTGGCGCCGATGACTACGTGGTCAAGCCGTTCTCGGTGATCGAACTGATGGCTCGCGTGCGCGCCCTGCTCCGGCGCAGCCGGCCGGAACGGATCGCCGAACGGCTCCGCGCCGGAGACCTCGATCTGGATCGGCTGACCCGGCGCGTCCGCCGCGGCGATCGCGACATCCGCCTGGGGCCGACCGATTTTCGGCTGCTCGAATATCTGCTCGAGAAGCCGGGCCGGGTGCTCTCTCGCGGGCAGCTCCTCGACCTTGTCTGGGGTCGATCGGCGGAGGTCGACGAACGCACGGTCGATGTGCATATCGGACGCCTGCGCAAGAGGTTGACGAAGGGCAAGGAGCGGGATCCAATTCGCACCGTGCGCGGCGCCGGCTACGCCATCGACGATCCGTTCGGCAGAAGCGATTGGCGCTGAGTCCGGACGTCTGCGTGGGCTCGCCGACTCGCTTCTGAGGGCGTGTGGGTCTACAGGACGACGCATGGCCCACAGAGCAGGGAGCGCCGATCTGCCGCTGCATGGCGGGCGCGTGCCGTTGTGGCTGGCGGACCGCATGAGCCGGCTGGGCGCGGTCATCAGCGAGGCGATCATTCACCATTACGGTCGCGACGAGCTCCTGCGGCGCCTCGCTCACCCGTTCTGGTTTCAAGCGTTCGGCGCGGTCATGGGGATGGACTGGCATTCCTCGGGCGTCACCACAAGCGTGATCGGCGCGCTGAAGCGTGGCCTCGAGCCGCTGTCCGGCGAACTCGGCGTCCACGTCTGCGGAGGGCGCGGCAAGCATTCGCGCAAGACGCCTCACGAGCTCGCGGCGATCGGGGAGCGGGTCGGGATCGACGGTTCGGCGCTCGCCGGTGCGAGCCGCCTGGTGGCGAAGGTCGACAGCGCCGCCGTCCAGGATGGCTTCGACCTCTATCTGCACGGCTTCATCGTCACCGACGACGGCCGCTGGGCCGTTGTCCAGCAGGGCATGAACGGCTCGCTCCGCACGGCTCGCCGCTACCACTGGCTGTCCGAGGGTCTCAGGAGTTTCGTCGATGAGCCGCACGCGGCGATCGAGGGCGTCCACCAGGGCGAGATCGTCAACCTCACCGATCGCCGCGCGGATCGCTCCCGGCGAGCGCAGCTCGAGCTTTTGCATGTCCTGGGGCCGGACGGCCTCGCACGCGAACTCAGCGTCATCGAGGCGAAACCCCGGGCGCCCGCCCTGCCCGATCCGGTCCAGCTCACTCTGCCGCATCTTGTCATGCCCGCCCATCACGACGTGCGGGCGAGCGATGTGCTCATGCCTCGCCTTCACGCAAGCTTCGCCGCGGCTGCAAACCGGGGAGCGGCCGATTTCGCCGAACTGCTTCTCGTTCCTGGCGTCGGCGCCCGCACGGTGCGGGCGCTCGCCATGGTGGCCGAGGTGGTGCATGGCGCTCCCTGCCGGTTCACCGATCCTGCCCGCTTCTCCTTCGCCCATGGCGGCAAGGACCGCCATCCGTTCCCGGTGCCGCTCAAAGTCTATGACGAGACGATCTCCGTCATGAAGACGGCGGTGCAAAAGGCGAAGCTCGGACGCGACGACAGGCTCGCCGCGCTCAGGCGTCTCGACGATGAGGCGAGGCTCATCGAAAGGCGCGAGGCCGGGCCGCCTTTGGCGGATGTGATCGCCGAAGAGCGGCGGCTCTCGCACTCCTTCGCCGGCCGCAGCGTTTTCGGCTGGGAGCCAGCGCCGGAGGCGTCCGCGGACCAACGGAACGCGCCGGTGACCGGGACAACCCCGGATCATGTGGTCCGGGGGCATGACGCCCTGGAGAGGCGCCTTCGACGGCTCCAATATCCCGCACTCACCTCGACCAATCGATAGCGCCATGAGCGCCAACGGCTTGCGCCAACCGCGGCGGCGCGGCGGAAAGACCGTGCTTCGCCAATGGCCTGCGAGGCCCTCCGCTTGTTTTGGGCTGGCGTCCCCGGCCTCCCATAGGGCCCAGCGTCTCGCGCCCCCAGTCGGGTTGTCCGGAAGTCGACTTCTCAACATATGTGTTAGTTGCCATCCCTGCGCCTCAGTTGTTTAGTAGGAACTAATACCTAGAGGCCGCCGGATAAATTGTGATCAAGGAATTGGCGGCGACTATTTGAGGATTGACAATAGCGGGGAACCTCTTGGTGTCACGATCGTTAGATGTGGGAAATTCCCTGGAGGAACGCATGGCCCACATTGCTTTTGGCTCTGGAAGGGCATCGCGATCTTCCGTTGAAGCGGCGCGCGAATCTGACATCGCGCACGAATCTGAAAAGAACTTTCACTTTTCGGACGATGATTTTGACTTTCCGCCGACCGCGCATCCGGGGCGGGAGCTGTTCACGTTCACTCTCTTTGTCCTTCTGGTTATTTCGCTTTCAGTATGGGGCGGCTGGAAACTGATTTCGTTGATAATTTCGTTAGTGTGAGCGCGACTCGCGTCCGGTCCCTTCAGCATCAAGGCTGCGGATCAATTCTGCACGATAAGTTAAGTGATTTGGGTGGCGGCCACTAACCTGCGGTCTAACGCGAAGAACGCGGTTGGCTCTATTGATCTGAACGCCGGAGCCGACCCGGGGATACGCGCCCCGCGGGCTGGCTTAAATCCGCATGTCTAACCGTTAGCCCATCCATGGGCGCCGACATGAGCCGACAATCGGTCCTCCCTTTGCGCAGATGCGTTCGCATGGACGGCGCCATCGCGGTCATCGCGAGCGAAGCGACGCGATTCAGGGAACGCAGGGCGCTCATGACTCGTGGATTGCTTCGTCGCTCCGCTTCTCGCAATCACGGTTTCGCCTGAATGCACCCGCTAACGCCGCCCTGCCCCGCCGTTGACCCGCTCTTCCGGCTATGCTCCAAACAGCCAAAGATACGATCTTTCGACAGGATTCATAGGAGGAATGGCGAGCGCCTTGAGCTTCGCTGGGCGTCGGCAGGTTCAGTGAATTCGCCCCCCTTTCCCCGAACGACGTCGATCGTTTGACGAAACGGAGCGGCATGACAGGGCGGCTGGATGGGAAGACGGCGGTTGTCACCGGCGCCGGTCAGGGAATCGGGGCGGCGATCGCCCGCAGCTTCATCGCCGAAGGCGCCCGGGTCGTCGTAGCGGAACTCAACCCCGAAACCGGCGCCGCCGTGGCGGCGGAGCTGGGGGGAAACGCGCTCTTTGCGCCAACGGATGTCACCGATCCCGCTTCGGTCGCCGCGATGCGTGATGCGACCCGCGCCGCGTTTGGCGCGCCGGACATCCTCGTCAACAACGCCGGGATCAATGTCTTTCGCGATCCTCTCGCCATGACCGATCGGGATTGGGATCGCTGCATGTCGGTCGACCTCGAAGGCGTCTGGCGCTGCACGCGCGCGGTCCTGCCCGGAATGCTGGAAGTCGGCCGCGGATCGATCGTCAATATCGCCTCGACCCACGCCTTCCAGATCATCCCGGGCTGCTTCCCCTACCCCGTCGCCAAGCACGCGGTCGTCGGGCTGACGCGCGCGCTTGCGATCGAATATGCGGCGCGCGGCATTCGCGTGAACGCGATCGCGCCCGGATATATCGAGACCCCGATCGCGACCGAATACTGGAACACGTTTCCGGATCCGGAACTGGAGAGGAAGCGCGCCTGCGACCTGCACCCGCCGAAGCGCATCGGACGTCCTGAGGAAGTCGCCTTGACCGCTGTCTTTCTGGCGTCCGACGAGGCGCCGTTCATCAACGCCGCCACCATCGTCATCGACGGAGGCCGGTCGGCTCTCTATCACGACTAAGCCGTTCAACCAGGGAGGAACAAGATGAGGCAGACATCACTTGGACGCGTCGCGCTCCTGTCCTTCGCCGGCGCGATCGCCGCGTCGGCGTCCGCGAAAGCCGACGACATCAAGATGGGCTACATCAACAAGATGGGCGAGCATCCGTGGTTCGTCTCCGAGGTCGCCGGAGCAAAGGCCGAAGCGGAGAAGCTCGGGGTCAGGCTCTCGACCCAGGACGTTCACTTCGACGCCAACCTGGCGCTCACCACCTTCGACACGATGGTCGGCGACGGGGTGAAGGCGATCGCCATCGTCGTCCCGGACAAGGCGTTGGGCCCGGTGGTGGCGGAAAAGGCTGAGAAGGCTGGCATCCGGCTGATCGCCGTCGATGACGACATCTATACCAGCGACAAGAAAATGGTGCCCTATGTCGGGATGAACGCCGAGACCATCGGCCGCCAGGTGGGCGCCGAGGAAGCCCGCATCTACAAAGCCGAGGGCTGGGACAAGTTCAAGGACGTCAAGATCGGCAGCATCGAGGACCAGAAGGCCGACACCTGCATGCGGCGCAACCGCGGCGCGGAGGCTGCGTTCCTCGAGGCCGTGCCTTCATTCGACAAGGCCAACATCGTGCGCATTCCCTATGACAATCACATGGAGAGCGCCATCACTGCAGTTACGACCACGCTCACCGCCCATCCGGAAGCGCAGCATTGGATCTTCTATTCGTGCAACGACGACGGCGTTTTGGGCGGGGTGCGGGCGACCGAGAACCAGGGGATCCCGCCGAAGAACGTGATTGGCGTCGGCATCGACGGCAGCCGCGCCTGCGACGCGTTCGGCTCCGGCAAGCCGACCGGGTTCCGCGGCACAATGTACATCGATTCGGCCAAGGAGGGCGCTGAGGCCGTTCAACTCCTGTACGCTTCGGTCAAGAACGACACGCCGCTGCCGGGGACGACTTATGTCAACGCCGACTTGATCACGGCCGCCACCTTCGGGCCTTACAAGGACAAGCTGTGTCACAAGTAGGCTCGACGGGGCGGCGGGGCGAGGCGCCCGCCCTGGCGGCGGTCGGCGTCTCGAAGCGGTTCGGCGTGGTCCGCGCGCTCGATGACGTGACGCTCGCGGTGCGCTCGGGCGAGATCCTCGCGCTGGTCGGGGAGAACGGCGCCGGAAAGTCGACGCTCGTCCGGCTCTTTGAGGGCGTCTATCGCCCCGACCAGGGGACCTTGATGACGGAGGGCGTTCAGCGAACGCTTCGCTCGCCCGCCGACGCCCACGCCCTTGGAATCCGGGTGATCCACCAGGAGCCGGACATCGTCCCGGACCTCACGATCGCCGAGAATCTGTTCCTCGGCGATTTCCGCCGCCTCCACGGGCTCTTCCTCGATCGCACTGATCTTGCCCGCCGCACCCAGGGCCTGCTCGCCGAATTCGGCCTCGAGAACGACCTCAGCCCATGGATGAGAGCGGGCGATCTCAAGCCCGCCCAGCGCCAGCTCATGGAGATCATGCGCGCACTCCGCCGCGGGCTGAAAGTGCTGGCGCTCGATGAACCGACCTCGTCGTTGACCGAGGACGAGGCCCAACGCCTGTTCCGAGTGGTGCGCCGGTTGAAAGACGATGGCGTCGGCGTGATCTACATCTCGCACCGGATGCGGGAGGTCCGGGACCTGGCCGACCGCATCGCGGTGCTGCGCGACGGGCGCGTTGTCGACGAGCGGCCGACGATCGGATTTCCGGAAGCGGAAATCGTCCAGGCCATGGTGGGCCGGCCGATCGCAGACCTTTACGAGCGCTCCGCGCGCGGCCTCGGCCCGATCGCCCTTTCGGTCACCGGGCTCACCACCGCGCGCGTCCACGATGTCAGTTTCGACGTCCGTTCCGGCGAAGTCGTGGGCCTCGCGGGGTTGATGGGCGCGGGCCGTTCGGAACTCGCCGAGGCGATATTCGGCCACGATCGGGCGCTCGCCGGCTCTGTCGCCGTCGACGGTCATCCGGTCCGGCTGCGCAGCCCCGCCGACGCCATCGCCGCCGGAATAGGCTTCGCGCCAGAGGACCGGAAGTCGCAGGCGCTGCTCCTCTTGCGCAGCGTCAAGGACAACATTTCGCTGGCGGTTCCCGATCTCATCAGCCGATTTGACTTCATCAGTGACGGCGCCGAACGGCGGATTGCGGGCGGGCTCGTCGACCGGCTGCGCATCCGGACGCCGAGCCTCGAGGCCCCGGTCGCCAATCTGTCCGGGGGCAATCAGCAGAAGGTCGTGCTTGGACGCTGGCTGGCGCGCCGGCCGAAAGTTCTGATCCTCGACGAACCCACCCGCGGCGTCGATGTCGGCGCCAAGGCCGAAATCTATCGCCTCATCGCCGAACTCGCCGCGGAAGGGATCGCGCTCCTGGTGATTTCCTCGGAAATGCCGGAACTGCTCGGGCTCGCCGACCGGATCCTGGTCATGGCGGGCGGCCGCGTCGTTCATGAAATGCCTCGCGGCGAGGCGAGCGAAGAGCGCATCCTGAGCCTCGCGATGGCCGACAATCTGACTGAAACATCGGCGGCCGCGGAATGACGGACCTTAAGGTCGAGAGCGTGGCGGACGCCGTGGATCGTCGCCTCCGCCGCTCAGGCCTTGGCGGGCTCATCGAGCGCGTCGGCACCCACAATTTCAGCCTGCTCATCGCGCTCGCCGTGCTGGTCGCGATCTTCGGCTTTCTGCGCCCCGACGTCTTCTTCCTCCTGCGCAACATCCTCAATATCGGCCAGGCGATCGCGATGCTCGGAATTCTGGCGACCGCGCAGACGATCGTCATCATTTCCGGCGGCCTCGACATTTCGGTCGGCGCCGTAGTGGGCATGTCGACGGTCTGCATTGCGCTGGCGGTCGGATGGACCGGCTCGCCCCTGCTCGCCATCCTGTTCGGCGTCGCTGTCGGAGCGATCGCCGGCATCGTCAACGGCCTCATCATCACCGTCGGCCGCATCAACGCCGTCATCGCCACGCTCGGCACGATGGCCGTGTTCCGCGGCGTCGCCTTCATCATCTCGAACGGCCAGTCGATCAGCATTTTCGATCCGGCCTTCCGGTTCATCGGCGACGGCAGGATTCTCGGCGTGCCGGTGACGATTCTCACGCTCGTCATCGTCGTTGGGATCTTCTTCGTCCTGATGCGTTACACTGTGACCGGCCGTAACATTTACGCCATCGGCGGCAATCCGCTCGTGGCGCGTCTCGCGGGCTTGAACGTTCGCGCCTATCAAATCGGCATCTACACGCTGAGCGGCGCGACCGCGGGCCTCGCGGGCATGTTGCTCGCCGCCCGCACCGGATCGGGCCAGCCGATCTCCGGCTCCGAGGGGCTCGAGCTCGAAGCCATCACGGCGGCCGTTCTCGGCGGCTGCGCGCTGACCGGCGGCAAGGGCACGATCATCGGCGGGCTGCTCGGCGTCCTCATCATCGGCGTCCTGGACAACGGATTGATCCTGACCAGCGTGCCGACCTTCTTTCAGATGGTGGCGAAAGGCGTGCTCCTGATCGCGGCGGTGATCATCGCCGAGCAGCAGGCGCGACGATACGGGTAATGGGCTCAGAGTATGGAGCGCGATTTGGCTGAACCAGAGTCGTCATTGCGAGGAGCGCAGCGACGAAACAATCCAGGGGAGCGTCGGGCGCCCTACGGCTCCTGGATCGTTGCGTCCCTCCGAGCCAAGACCCGGGGGTCCTCGCGATGACGACTCCAGCGAAGAGCAACGTGCTTTAGGGGGAGGCGTCAGCCTTAACGGGGAGAGTTTCGGGGTGAAGATCACCAGCATTCGCTCGATCGTCGTTCACGCGGAGATG